>JAKSPR010000021.1 GCA_024404655.1 Clostridia bacterium
AAAAAGGCCTGACCATCCGTCAGGCAATGCACGAACTGGTGGTACAGGCCGGGGAAAACGACAATATCTCCACTCTGTATGTGACGGAGGAAAACGGCAAGTTCTACGGCTCTATCCGTCTGAAAGATCTGATCATTGCAAGAGAACATGACGATCTGGAGACACTCATCTCCCTGTCGTCACCATATCTTCTGGACCGTGAAAAGGTGGCGGACTGTATTGAACGCATCAAGTCCTACGCCGAGGATTCGCTTCCGGTTCTCAATGAAAAACATGCCCTGATCGGTATCATCACCGCACAGGATGTGGTCGAAGTGGTCGACGACGAACTCGGTGAAGACTACGCAAAACTGGCAGGTTTGACCGCGGAAGAAGACTTAAAAGAAACGACCTTTGCCAGTATGCGCAAGCGTCTGCCGTGGCTGATCGTTCTGCTGTTCCTCGGCATCGGTGTTTCTTCTGTCGTCGGTGTCTTTGAGGGTGTCGTGGCGACCCTTCCGATCATTAGCTGTTTCCAGTCGCTGATCCTTGATATGGCGGGCAATGTCGGCACTCAGTCGCTGGCTGTCACCATCCGTGTTCTCATGGATGAAACAGTCAAGGGCAGTCAGAAGGTACGGCTGGTTCTCAAGGAGATGAAGGTCGGCCTGTGCAACGGTCTGTTTCTCGGTTCGCTGTCCTTTGCATTTATCGGCATGTATATCTGGCTGTTCAAGCATACCCCGGCTGCGGATGCGTTCCTCATCTCCGGCTGTGTCGGTATTTCCCTGATGGCTGCCATGATCATATCCAGCAGTGTCGGTACAGTGGTACCGCTGTTCTTCCACAAGATCAAGGTCGACCCGGCAGTTGCCTCCGGTCCCCTGATCACGACTGTCAATGACCTTGTCGCCGTTGTGACCTATTACGGCCTTGCATGGATTCTGCTTATTGAGGTCCTGCATATTGCGTAAATTATCGGAAACAGGAAGAAGTCCTGCCCACCATGATGTGGACAGGACTTCTTTTTGATAAAGATCGGATATTACAGATGACCGTGCGGTTTGGTGGGGTCCATGGGAGCTTCTCTGACAAAGTGGGTCTTCATCTCATAGGGAAGACCGGTCTTTGCGCTCTCAAAGACGCCTGCCATGGTTTCGAGAACATGCAGGGTCTGTTTATAAGTGGTTCTGCCTGGACGGCCGGTCTCAATGGCAACAGCCATATCGTCAAGACCGAGGCAGCGGGAGTTTTCCGGATAGTCGAAGGTCATTGGAAATTCTTCTTCCTGACCGGTTTCACCGTTCTTGAAGATGATCTTTCCGCCGAAGTTGTTGGGATCTGGTACATAGAGAGTACCCTTGGTACCGTAGATTTCGATGTTGGCCTGTCTTGTGCCATAGACATCAAAGGAGGTGAGCATGGAGACCGTAATGCCGGAATCGAGGGTCAGGAAGCACTCAATGTGGGTGGGAGTGTTGACCTTGATGATCTCACCGACATGCGGTTCTGCGGTGATCAGACGTTCCGGATAGGCAGTGTAGGTATAACCGTAGACCTTGCGGATACCGCCCAACAGGTTGATGAGAGCTGTGATATAGTACGGACCCATATCGAGGATCGGTCCGCCGCCGCGCTGGTAATAGAAATCAGGATCGGGATGCCATGTTTCGACACCGTGGGAAACCATAGCCATACGGCCGCCGATGGGCGTGCCGATGACGCCTGCGTCGATCAGACGGCGGCAGGACTGGATGCCGGCTCCCATGAAGGTATCCGGTGCACCGCCGATGAAAAGCCCCTTTTCTTCCGCGATCTTTACGAGTTCTTCGCCCTCTGCAAGATCAGCGCCCAGAGGTTTTTCGGAGTAGACGTGCTTGCCGGCCAGCAGGGCTGCTTTGGAAACAGCGTAGTGCTGATAGGGACGGGTGAGGTTCAGAACGATGTCGATCTCCGGATCGGCAAACAGTTCTTCCATGGTGTCATAGAGCTTGGGGACGTTATATTTTTTCTGTGCGTTTTCCGCTCTTTCGCGGATGAGATCGCAGACAGCGACCAGCTTGACATCGCGAAAAACATTGGTGAAGTTTTCAAGATAAATTCCGCTGATGCAGCCGACGCCGACCATACCGACGTTTAACATGTTGGGGATTCTCCTGTTTGTTTAGTACATTTTTGCGTTGTTTTCGTATTTCGTAGGATCAAGCGCGTGTTCCTTTGCGTAAGCGGGGCTTTCTGCCGCCCACAGCATACCGCGCTCCATGATGATCTGTGCTTCAGGAGAATTATCGAAGACATCGTCGTGATGGCCGAGGGAACAGTAGAATACGCGGCCGATGCCCCAGTACTTTGTCCAGACGACAGGCATGTCGATGGGCTTATTGGATGCGTGATAATAGTTGACAAGCGGGAAACGGGTGGTTGCGAGGACCTCAATGGAGGGATCCACATGCAGATAATACTGCTCGGAGCAGACGGGGAAGTCTTCAATGCCCTCAATGATGGGGCTGGAGCCGCGGCGGACATTGACCATGTAATTGACGCCGTCTCCGCCGGGATGAGAAACCCACTGACCGCCTGTCATGAACTGCCATTCCGTATCCTGACGGAAGGAGTCGCACATACCGCCGTGGCAGCCTGCCATACCGACACCGTGGGAAACTGCGTAAGACACATTCTGGGAACAGTTATGCGGAATATCGCCGCCGGTGAAGCAGGGGATGATCAGGTCATATTCCATCAGCTTGTCGCGGTCTGCCAGACAGTCCATGCCTGCAAAACAGTCAACCTGAAAGCCGTGCTTTTCAAGAATACCTTTGAAACGGGCGGATACCTTTTCCGGCTCATGGCCGTCCCAGCCGCCCCAGAAGATCAATGCTTTTTTCATGTGCGTTTCCTTTCTCTCTGTCATTCCGAATGGAATGATTGTTATCCGGTCCATATTATAACATGGTTTTTGGGAAAAAGCGTGACAGATACCGTATCAGAACGGGACAATAAAGAACTTTTTGGAAAACAAATAAGTCCGGACTGCCCGCTCGCGCTTCCTCTGTCGGCTTTGCTTTATTATACACATTTTTCTCCCAAAAATCAACCTATTTTGTTAAAATTCTGCGAAAAACAGCTGTTGGGATCAGCCGGTTCTGACACGGCGGGTCAGAATCGTACCGGAGACAAAACTCCGCGGTTATACGATTCAGTTCTTGTGTTCTTCTTCCCACATGGCTGTAAGAAGAATCCGTTTGGGATCATGGCTGTGCTCCCAGTACATGACGCCTGCCAGTCCCATTTCATGGACATAGGCAACCTTGGCGCGGATGCTCTCTGCATCGTCATAGCTCAAGAAGGTCTTTTTCTCCGGATGATAAAGATACGGAGCACCATTGTCGCGTCCGGCGATCCAGCCGTTTTTGCCGCAGCCGTTTTCGTCAAGACATTCCTCGCAGATTCCGCCGTAACCGGGACCGAAACCGCCGATGCGGCTGTGGTCGGCCATATCATTGCCCAGTCCTAACGGATGCGCGTCATCTGCTTCGACACCATCCCACATGCGGCTGTAAAAAGCAGCGCCGACGACCAGTTTTTCCATCGGGATACCGGCAGTGGAATACTCCGCCACAGCGCTCTTTGCACAGACAGCGTTTACTTCCGTGGGATTCAGCGCGGTGTGGTGTTTGGCAACATAGCCCCAGGCAAGGTCATAGGTCATCAGGCTGACATAGTCCAGATATGCGGGGATCACTGCATATTCCATGGAGTTTTCGATCAGCTTGCCGCTGACAGCGATGGTCAACATTTTATGTGCATCGTATTTTGCATCCATGGCTTCTCTGAGAGAACGGAGCAGTGCGGTGAAATTCTGACAGTCGTCGGGGGAAGCATCAATGCCTGCGGCATCACTGGTCGGATACTCCCAGTCAAGATCGATGCCGTCAAGGCCCATGTCGTCGATGGCGGTCATGCAGGTTTCAGTGAAAGCCCGGATGCCCTCGGGGGTGGAACACATCATGGAGAATCCGCCTGCGCCCCATCCGCCGATGGAAAGGAGGACTTTGAACTCCGGTTTGAGCGCGTGCCAGCGGGAAATATACTCTGCGCTTTCTTTACATTTTGCATAATAGAGAAGTCCGTCGCGGATGGTGCCGAATGCGATGTTGATCAGGTCGAGGTGTGCAATGTCCTCTTCTGTCACCTGATCCAGTCTGCCAAAACAGTAAGCTGCCAACATGGTATGATCTCCTTTACAATACATTGTTTTTATTGTTATATCATCTTTTCATCGGATTGTCAAGAAAACGGGCGGAAAATGACAGGTTGTGTGCATTTTCCGCCCGTATGGTTATGCGATTTGTCCGAGAATACCGAAAATAACGGAATAGACGAGAATAAACCAGGGCCTTCCCAGAATGATGATGAAGAGGAACTTCTTTGCATTCATGCGGATGAACCCGGAGAAATAGCTGAGAAAATCACCCGGAACCAGATCAAGCAGGGTGTTTGTGAACAGATAACGTTCCCGGTTCGGCTGTTTTTCAACTTCATCCCTCAGTTTTATGTACTTTTTCGGTGAATAGATAAGATCAACGATGCGGGTGCCATATATCCGTGCGAGGCAGTATGCAATGATCGATCCGGCAGAAATTCCGATGAAACTGCACAAAAACCCACCCCATGTACCGAACAGCATGGCATCGACCGCACAGCCAAGAGAACTGGGAATGATCGGAATGACGACCTCTTCGGCCTGCAGAAAGGTCATGATGACCGGAGCCAGCAGTCCGTGGGAATGGACATAATTCTGCAGGGAACTGACAGAATCCAGTCTTCCGGCTATGAACTTTTGAAGAAGGAAAGCACTTAACAGAATCGGGATCAGCAGTGTGCAGCCTTTCAAGCAGCGTCTGATCAGAGTGATATGATTTCTGTTATTCGGATATTCCGGTTTCCTGACCCGTTGTTCTGGATCCGGCATGGATTGCGCCTCCCTTTTGTTTTCAAAACGAACAAGAAATAGTATATCACAGCACCGGACAGAATGGAAGATGTTCCGCGGAATATTAACAGAAAATTAATACAACGCGAACGTCTGCGGCGGGCAGGCATTCGCGTTGATGGGTGATTGCAGCAGCATGTTTTGATCAGGTCGTAAAGGATAAAGGGGGGAATGACGGGTTGAGCGGTTTCCCCTCGTATGGTTATGCGATTTGTCCGAGAATACCGAAAATGATGGAATAAACGAGAATACACCAGGGTTTGCCGAGAATGATGATGCGGATGAATTTCTTCTTATCCATGCGGATGAGACCGGAGAAATAGCAGAGAAAATCGTCAGGGAACAGGGGGAGCAGCGTTGCAAGAAACAGGAACCGGTCGTAATATCGGTATCCCCGGATCTTTGCCTGCCATTTATCGTACATCTTCGGGGAGAAGATCAGATAAATGATATCAATGCCATACCGGCGCGCAAGAAAATAAGCGATGATCGAACCGGCGGAAATGCCGATGTAATTGCACAGAAAGCCGCCCCAGGTGCCGAACAGCATTGCGCCGACGGCGCAGCCGAGAAATCCGGGGAGGACCGGAATGACTACCTGAACAGCCTGCAGAACGGTCAGAACGATCGGCGCAAGCAGTCCGAAGGAGAGCACATAATCCTGCAATGCATCCATGGAATCCAGCTTTCCCGCCTCAAATCGGCGCAGAAGGAAAGCGGCGAGAAGAAGGAGGAACAGAATGATAAAACCTTTCAGTCCCCGTTTCAACAGCGTGACACGGCCCGCATCGGGATGATGCCCGCCGACCGGTTCTTTATCCTGCGGATTCTGCATAAGGTCCCCTCCTTTCCTGAGGTTTTGTATATAAATATTTTATATTATATCATATCTCCGCAGGAAACGGGGGAATTATTTAAAAAGTTTATAAAAAATTAATATAAAGAGTGCTCATGCAGCCGGAAGCGGCAGAAGCACTCTTTTCTCTGATCTTTATGAAATTATTCTCCGAAATCTGCGGCGGCTTTTTTCAGCATTTCCCGGATGGGGAGGTGGTAGGGGCAGCGGGTCTCACAGGCACCGCATTCCACGCAGGCAGAGGCTTTGACTTTCAGGGTAGAATAGCGGTCTTTGGCCCAGCCGCCGAGACCGTAGCGCTGCAGATATCCTGCAAACAGGAAGACGCCGGGGATGTTGATGCCGACAGAACAGGGCGCACAGTATCCGCAGCGGCGGCAGAAGTTCGAGCCGAGGTCGGAGCGTATCTGCTCGATCTCTGCGAGTTCATCTTCCGAGAGGGGCGTGGGATCATTGCAGGCGGCGATGTTTTCGTCGATCTCTTTGAGTTCCGCCATACCGGGGATCACGACGGTAACGGCAGGTACGGAGCAGATATAGCGGAGGGCAAGGCGGGCATTTTCGATGGCACCTCCGGCAAGCGGTTTCATAGCAATGAAGCCGATATTCTTTTCGTGGCAGCGCTCAATCAGCTCAAGCCCCTGATTTTCCACAATGGAAAAGGGGAACATGATCGTTTCCACCCAGTCAAGTTCCACTGCGCGGGCAAAAACCTCCAGACTGTGGGCGGTGATGCCGATATGACCGATCTTGCCTGCTGCTTTTGCGGCGGTCAGTGCTTCCAGCGCACCTCCCGGGGCCATGACGGTGTCAAGCTGTTCCATGGAGGGATTGTGAACCTGATATAGATCAATATAGTCCGTTCTCAGATTATGAAGGCTTGTTTCGATGTCCTTTTCCATGGCCTCTCTGGAACGGGACATGCTCTTGGTGGCAAGAACGAACTGATCGCGGATACCTTCAAGACCATAACCGAGGAATTCTTCGCTGACCGTATAGCCCCGCGCGGTGTCGATATAGTTGACCCCACATGCCAGCAGCCGCTGCATCAGCGCTCTGGTTCCCTCTGCGTCGATTTTCTGGATCGGAATGCCTCCGAAACCCATGCGGGAGATTTTCAGACCTGTTTTGCCGAGTATTCTTGTTTCCATAGCGTTCCTTTCTGCAGCTGATGGGGAAAAGGTGCTGCGTTCCCATTTTTATTATTTTATTTCTTTTTTGCGGGAAATGCGTTTACATTTCCGTGGGGTGTGTTGACACCCCAGACGCCGATGATGACCATCACGATGCCGACTGCCTGAACCGCGGTGAAATGCTCTTTGAGCAGAAGAACACCGGCAAGGACGGAAATGACCGTGGTAGCGTTTGCAAAGACAAGAGACCGGGCCACGTCCAGAACGTCCAGTGCTTTATTGAGCAGGAGAAAAGCGCCGACGGAGGAAATGCAGGAGAGATAGATGATGCTGACCCAGAATCGTCCGTCTGACAGGGGGACGGTCCACATCTCCGGTTTTCCGAGGGTCCGGATGATAGCTGTTATGAGAAAAACCGCCGTTCCCATGCCGAACATGACATAGGTACGCTCAAAGGCGGTAAACTGTTCCGCTGTTTTCCGGCTCTGGACACTGAACATAGCGCCGGAAAAGACTGCGCCGACAAGGAACAGAAATCCCCGGATCCCGAAGTCTCCCATCCCGCCGACTGCCGTCATGACAATGACACCGCCGACGGAAAGTACCGAGAAAAGCACCTGAGTGAAGGTCGGGCGTTCCTTTAAGAGTACCGCACCGAGGGCCAGTCCTGCGATGGGAATAAGGGCGATCATGGTACCGGCAAAGGAGGACGAAGTATACCGGATGCCGTAGCTTTCAAAGATGAAATAGCAGATCGGCTGATAAAGTCCCAGCAGCAGCAGCGGACGCAGGTCCTTCCCCCGCAGACTGAAACGCACAAGCCTCAGGATGCGGAGAAGATTCATAAAGAGAAATGCCGCCGTAAATCGCACGGCAAGAAGGATCGTCGGGTCGGCTGTCTCCATGGCCAGTTTAGAAAAGAGAAAACTGAATCCGAATATAGCGTTTCCGGTAAAGGACATCAGCATGTGAAGATGTTCACGTCTTTGGTTGTTCATTGCGTACTCCGTGTGAGGTTTCTATCGTAAAAAGCCGATTTTTATAACATTATACGATGAAAGCGGCGGGATGTCAAGAGAGGGGGGACTATTTTTATTGACAATCGCAGCTCTTATATGCTATAATGGTACCATCGGACGGATCATGAGAGGGAGGTGTATCAGGGTGAGAGGGCTTTATAAGATCGCGGGGATCCCCATTGAAATATACTCGCTTCATAAAGAGGTGCACGACATGTGCCGCGGCTATGAGACGGAGGAAGACCCGCGATACCGTATTGAGACGACGGATGAGGACATCGCCTTTGAGAGAGAAAAGTCTGCAAAGGAAAACGAAGCAGAGGGACTGCCGCAGAGAAGCTATGCCGACGGCTATCTTGAAACGCTGGCTGTATACCGGAAGATCGCCGATGCCTTTGCAAAAGAAGATATTCTCCTGTTTCATGGTTCTGCCATTGCGGTGGACGGGATTGCCTATCTCTTTACGGCGAAAAGCGGAACGGGAAAATCCACCCATTCGAGGCTCTGGCGTCAAAAATTCGGGGAGCGTGCCGTGATGATCAATGACGACAAGCCGCTTCTGAAAATCACCCCGGACGGCGTATCGGTCTATGGTACCCCGTGGAACGGAAAGCACCATCTGAGCGAAAATATCGCTGTCCCCCTGCATGCCGTCTGTATCCTCACACGGGCTGAACAGAACCATATCGAACCGATCACCCCGAAAGAGGCCTATCCAATGCTTTTGCAGCAGGCCTACCGCTCCCGCTCTTCCGAGAATGTCCTGCGGACGCTGAGCATGATCGACCGGATGATGAAAACGGTCCGTTTTTTCCGCCTCGGCTGCAATATGGATCCGGAAGCCGCCGATGTGGCGTATGACGGAATGAACAAAACGCTGTAAGCATTTTTTTATTAGGAAAGGAAACAGGTTATGAAACTGACAAAAGGATTTGTGATTCACGATACCGGCGATGAAATTGTCATGGTTGCAACAGGAGCCGCACAGTTCTCCGGTATGATCCGTCTCAATAAAACCGCTGCCTTCATCGCAAACTGTCTTCTGGAAGAAACCACAGAGGATGCGATCGTTGAAGCGATGCTTGAAAAATACGATGCCGACCGGGCACTGATCGCAAAGAACGTGGCTGATGTCATCGAAAAGTTCCGCTCCGTCGGTGCTGTCGAGGGATGATGAATACCTCCGATTTTGAAACGGAGCTTGCGGCCCGCGGAATGATCGTCTATCCCAATGTGGGGACGAGCATGATGCCGCTTCTGCGTCAGCACAGAGATCTGATGGTGATCAGAAAGAAACCGGAGGGCGGACTGAAACGCTACGATGCGGTCCTCTTCCGCCGCGGACCGCAGTATGTTCTGCACCGGATCCTGAAGATCCGGGAGGATGGCTATGAAATCTGCGGAGACAATCAGGTCGTCAAAGAATTTGTGAAGGAAGAACAGATCATCGGGGTTCTGTCCGCGGTCGTGCGGGACGGAAAAGAGATTCCGGTGACAAATCCCGGATACCGGATGTATGTCCATCTCTGGTGCGACTTTTTCCCCATCCGGTGCTTTCTGCTCCGCGCAGGCCGGAAACTGAAACGATGGATCAGGGGCAGATGAGATGACAGAAGAGATGAATCCGAAAAAACCATCCGCTGTCTTCTGGATCTGGAACAATATCCGCGGGTACAGAAGATTTATCGGCGCGCTGCTTGTCATGCAGAGTGTCAGCGGTTCCATCGGCGTTGTGAATGCCCTGATCCTGCGCAGTCTTGTGGATTCCGCTGTGGAGAAAAAGAGCAGTGCGGTACTTTTTTTTGCCGTGGTTATGGTCGGGGTCATGGTACTGCAGATCGCTCTGCGTTTCTTTGAGCGCTGGTGTCAGGAATATACCAGAGCGTCCATTGAAAACCGCGTCAAAAGCGCGCTGTTTTCTGATCTCCTTCACAAGGATTATGCGATGGTCACAAAAATTCATTCCGGCGAGTGGATGAACCGCCTGACCTCGGATACCGCCGTTGTGGCAGACGGTGCTTCCGCGATCCTGCCGGGATTTGCGGGGATGGCAGTCCGCCTGACGGGGGCGCTTGCCATGCTGATCATCCTGATTCCGAAGCTGCTGTGGGTGATCCCGCCCGCGTGCGTATTTCTTCTTGTTTTTACCTATTTATTCCGGAAGCCCCTCAAACGGCTGCACAAGCGGATTCAGGAGAGCGACGGCTTCCTGCGCGTCTTTCTTTCGGAGCAGATCAGCTCCCTTATGATCGTTCACAGCTATGCAAAAGAGGACGCTGCTTTATCCGAAGCGGAGTCACGCATGAGTGCTCATCACAAAGCACGCATGAGACGGACGATGATCGCTGCGGCATGCAATATCGTCTTTATGTTTCTGATGCTCGGTGCGTATGTCGGCGGCGCGATTTTCTGCGCTTACGGGATTCTGCACGGGGGGATCACCTACGGTACATTTTCCGCCGTGCTTGCGCTGATCGTCCAGACCCAGCAGCCCTTTTCCGGCATTACGGGATATCTGCCCCGCTATTACGCCATGACTGCCAGTGCGGAACGTCTGATGGAAGCCGGAGGGTACCGGGATGATATAAGCGGCGTACGGCGCAGCGGAGAGGAAGCAAAGAAGTTTTATCAGACACACATGGTGGGACTTTCTTTCTGTGATGCGTCGTTTTCCTATGACAGTGCAGATGGGAAGCGTCCTGTCCTCTGTCATTTTGATCTGTCTGTCCGCCGCGGGGAGTATATAGCGTTCTGCGGTCCCTCGGGCTGCGGGAAAAGTACGGTTCTGAAACTGCTGCTTTCTCTCTATCCGCTGAATGGAGGCTCCTGCTCGATTGATACTGCGGAGGGAGAGCAGATTCCCCTGAGCTCGGAATGGCGCAGTCTGTTTGCCTATGTTCCTCAGGGCAATCACCTGATGTGCGGAACTATCCGGGATGTCATCGCCTTCGGTGATCCTGTGCTTGCCAAAGATGATGAGCGGCTCTGGACAGCACTTCGTGCTGCCTGTGCGGAATCCTTTGTAAAAGAACTGGAAAAAGGTCTTGATACCATGCTCGGTGAACACGGGTCGGGTCTCTCGGAAGGGCAGATGCAGCGCATCGCCATTGCCCGCGCCCTCTGCGCCGACCGTCCCATTCTGCTTCTGGACGAGGCGACCAGTGCACTGGATGAGAAGACGGAAACAGCGCTTCTTACCAGCCTTCGCTCTATGACCGACAAAACGGTTCTGATCGTCACCCATCGTCCCGCTGCGCTGGATGTCTGTGACCGCACGGTCTATATGGAAGCGATCCAGACGGAAGAGGAGAGGGGGACTGCAAAGTGACAAAAAAGAACAGTATAAAAAATCATGCGGATCTGTTTGCACTGATCCCGGTCATCCTTGTTTTTATCATGATCTTTGTTTTCTCTGCGCAGCCTGCGGAGGAATCCTCCCAGATCAGCGACTCTATCGTTGACAGTGTGATTGACACCGTGGAAAAAGTGGTGGAGACGGTTACGGAGGAAACACAGGATCCGGAGACGCTCCATCACACGCTTTCCTTTATCGTCCGGAAAACGGCTCATGCGACGGAGTTCGGGATGCTGGGATTTACTCTTGCCGGGTACGCGGCGGCGCAACGGAGCGTATCGGGCATCAGTCGGCGCAGGGATTATCCGCTCTGCGTTGCCGTGGGTGCGGTCTGCGGGATTCTTGATGAATGTCATCAGTTCTTCTCCGAAGGCAGAGCACCGCGTGCAGCGGACGCACTGATCGACACCTCCGGCTGTATCATCGGTGTGTGCCTGATGTTCCTCGTGACCGTGATCGTCCGGAAACTGAAAAACAGATAAAAAGAACAGCGTCATCTTCTTATTTGCGGAAGATGACGCTGTATGTTATTTGCCGGTCATACCCGGCTTTCGTGGCAGGTGAAATAGAGGATCTGATACCGTTTTGCACAGGCATGCAGAAGACGCTTGGCAGCTTCCAGCTTGTCTGCATCCAGATTGACAAACGGATCGTCAAGGATGAGGGGCGGCCGTTCTCCGGTTTCATAGAGCGTATCGGCCAGCGCAAGACGGAGACAGAACCCGATGAGGTCACGATACCCGAGGCTCAGGGATTCTTCATCCCGGCGCACGCCGTCGACTTCGGCACGGCAGTGAAGATCGGCATCCAGTGTCAGCCGTCCGGCATGGTCGGATTCCGAAATCAGAGCGAAATATTCCCGGAAACGGGTCTGCATCACATGGAGATAACGGGTCGAGAGGGAATCCTTGCTGCTTCCAGATACTGTTTTGTTTTCTGGAGGATCTCAAGCTGTTTTCGCGCAGATGAGAGGCTTTCCATGGTGAGGGTGATGCGTTCCGATAGAGCGGGCAGTTTCTCCGCTTCCGCTGAATAAATGTCAGCCTGACGGATGAGGATGGTGCGGCGTTCCGTCAGCTCCCCGCGTATTTTCTCAAGGGCGGCGTAAGAAGAGGACAGATCGTCATCGGCAGCGGACGTGCGCAGATCATCCTCGGTCAGATCGTGTTCTTTGAGATAGCCCCGCAGGGATTTTTCTGTATCCCGCAGATGACGGGTCTCTTCGTCAATGCTTTTCATCGTATCCCGGATCACGGTGAGGGCTTCGGCGGGCGCAAGATCGGCGGCACAGGGATAAGCGGAGAGCAGACCTGCAGCCTCCCGCTGCTCGGAAGCGAGTGCGGACATGGCAGCTTTGTATCTGGCGGCAAGACTGTTTGCCTGCTGCTCTGCTGCGCGGTACTGTCTTGCGGCTTCCCATGCGGCATCCGCTGTACATGCGGGGAGGCGGTATGCAGACAGTTCTTCTTCCAGACGGGTACGCAGGAGAGCAGCGCGCTTTTTCCGCTCATTCTGTGCATCTGCCCTTGCACGTTCCGACGACACAAGGGAAAGATAGGTGCGGATCATATCAAGAAGCGCATTTCCCCGGGCACAGAGTGTATCACCCTCTGTTTGGGGAACTGCGCGCAGCAGGGTGGACAGTTCCGTTTCTGCTTCGGCATAGTTTTTTTGGAAATGATCAATGGAGATGCTCCTCTCTTTCTGCTCGGCACGGATGCGGCGGGTATAGGCGGTAAGGGCGGTCAGACCGTCCCCGCTTCCCAGATCCGAAAAGCCAAAGGCGTCAAGGAGAGGATCAAGGCCGGAAAGAACTTCGCCTGCCTTTTGGGACTGGGCTTCCAGAACGGCGCGGCTCTGCTCCGTTTCGGCTTTCTTTTTCCTGCGTATGTCCTCATATCGGATTTTCTCGGAGAGGGCATCAAAGAGCGCGGGAAATTTCCCTTCATCGGCATCCGGGGCAAGGAGGGGAACATAGCGGTCAAAGAAACGGAATACAGTATCACGATTATCCTGATATTCTGCGCACAGGCGGTCGTATGCGATCGTGCTTTCCATAAGGGAAGTTTCCGTATCTGCTCTGTTTTTGATCAGTCCTGTGATCAGAGCGGCAATACCGAGAACCAGCGGAACGATGCCGCAGGGCAGCAGATATCCGAGGGGCAGGATCACAAACGAGACCGTTGCTGCGGCACCGAGGACAAGGAGAAAGACACCTGCAGCGATCAGAAGCTGTGCCTGACGTTTCTTTTGCTGTTCTTCTTTCTGCAGACGTTCATTTGCGGCACCTGCAGCTTCGCAGCGCTTTTTCTGACCTGCAAGGGCTTCCGCCCGGGCGCGGCATGCATTCAGTTCGTCCATCGTCGGAAGCAGTTCTGTGCTGTCTTCTGCTTCATCATCATTGTCCTGCTGCAGTGCGGAAAGCGCGTTGTCTGCGCTGATCCTTGCGGTAAGAGCGGAGGACATTGCGGCGAGGGTTTCGTCATCCGGCAGATCTTCCGGGGCAGGGGCATCCTCCGCTTCCTTTTTCAGAACTTGCAGCCGATCTTCTGCGTAGCGGAGCTTTTCCATAGCATCCGTGACGGCTTTGGCATCTGCTTCTGTCGGCGGGGTGTCCCCAAAGAATGCAGAGACCCGGGCAAACTGCGCAGCTTCCTCGGGCATAGCGGATGCGTCGGCGGACACTGCATCTTCCGCGCGGAGTGCGGCGGACTGCAGTTCTTTCAGGGCTTCCAAAGTCGCCTGATCGGGACAGCCGTCGGGGAACGGTCCGGCACAGGCGGCAAGATGCGCATCGGCAGCTTCCTTTTCCGCTGCCATCTGGGCAAGGGAGGTTTCCGTATACCGGCTGTGATCAAGCAGTGCTGAGGCACGGTCAAGGATCGCTGCGGCGGCAACAGAGTCCCCGTACATCGGACCCAGCATCGCACGTTTTTCAAGAATCATCGCGGCCGAGCGTTCTCTCTGGGAGAGCAGTTCCATGCCGCCGGACAGATAGGCCTGCCGTTTTTCATCCATGCGCAGGCTGTCCATCTTCTGCCCGGTTTCTTTGATCGGCGCATCGAGGGAAGCGGCCTCTGCGCGGAGTTCAGCTGCCCGTTTTTTTGTGTCCTCACAGGCGCTGCACTCCCGGTTCAACCGGGTAAGCTCTTCTTCAAGCTCCGGGATCCGTCCGTGTCCGCCCTGACGGAAAAGCGCCTGCCGCTGTTTATCGAGTTTTGCCACGGCGTGGTCGTAGGCACTGATGTCGTCCTCCGCGTCGATCAGACCGTTCAGCTTGGCAAGGACAGACATGTTGTCGGCAGCACTGCCGGACAGCATTCGCTGGGGTAAGTAGGCGGTGCGCTCATAAGCAGCGGAATCAATGCCGAACAGCGCTTCGCCCAGATTTTCGGGATAGTCGTCCGATGGCAGATTGGTCGATGCGTCGTAGAGCCGGAATGTGTCGCCCTTGGCGCGGTCGGCAAAAAAGCGCTCCGCACGGTAGGTTTTTCCTCCGGCTTCAAAGACAATGCTGCCGCCGAAGGCTCCGCCCTGCCAGGGACGGTATTTCGCGCGGTCGTTCTCCCCGCCTGTCTTTTTTGCGGGCATGCCGTAGAACATGGCTTTTAAGAAAGCGGCCAGGGTACTTTTGCCGAAGCCGTTGTTTTCACAGCGGAGGTTGAGCCCGGCGGAGAATGACAATGTGCGGGCGTGCAGCGTTCCGAAATTTTCGATCTGACAGGAAATCAGCTTCATATTGTCTGTGTCCTCCTTCCGTTATTTTAAGGCGTCAAGCCCGCAGCGGATGATTGCTGCCTGATCTTCCGGCGTCTCATCGGATTCCGAAACCAGACGGAGGAAGGTGCCGCGCAGGGAAATGTCCGTCTGATAGTCACGGGGTGAAAAGCGCTGGGAACGCTCGTCCCGTACTTCAAAGGAAAAGAACCGGTCGGAAAAACGCCCGGTCAGATAGGAGGTATCCCGGAGAATATCCGGTGCTTCCTCCCCGCGGAGGGTGAGACGGACCATGTCATCGGAGGAAATCGGGTCGAGCAGAGACGACGCGGCGGTTTCCAGCGCGTGGAGGGAAGCATCCACCTCGGTAATATCCAGGGAAACATCATGGAGCACACGGCCGGGAAACGGAACAAACTCCGCACGGGCGGTGTGGGTTTCGTTGATATGCAGAACGACAAATCCCTTCTGCCCGCACTCGTCAAATCCTCTGCCCATCGGACAGCCGGGATAGGAGATGGTGCAGCGGCGGTCAAGATGCTCATGTTTTGCTGTGTGCAGGTGTCCGAGGGCCAGATAGTCGATCCCGCGGTCCCGCAGTGCGGTGGCCGGCAGAAATTCATTGTCTCCGCCGAACATGGTTCCGGTCGACAGCATGCCGTGGAGCATGACGATCCGGTAATCGCTGTCAGCGGGAGGAAAGCCTTTCATAAATTCCGATGAAGACATTTCTCCGCGGGGCAGTGTGCGTCCGATGACGGTAATGCCGCCGGGCAGATGGGCAGAGCCGAATTCCGCTGTTCCGAACAGGGTCAGATTTTCCGGCAGCGACGGACAGGCGGTAAACGCATCCCGGTCGTGATTGCCCCCGACAGCGAAAAAGCGGATGGGAGCGGCGGCCGCGATATGATCGAGTGTGAACTGCATCGTCTGGGCAGGGGGCTCCG
>JAKSPR010000210.1 GCA_024404655.1 Clostridia bacterium
GGAAAGATGTCGGGGCTCGGCATTGCGGGACTTCTCGGTGCGGCGATGCTCACATACTGGGAAAGAACGCGCTCGGAGAGGACCGCAGCGTAGTAGGCAAAGTCCGAATAATCCTTGTCCCAGAGCTTTTCCAGTGCTTCTCTGCCGAAGGCAGGGAGGCTTTCATACACTCTGCCCCGCCAATAGAAGCCCTGGAGTTTGGGATCAATCTGATAAAGCAGCCGCCAGAAGATGATATCGTCTCTTCCGTTCTCCCGGCCTGCTTCTTCCTCCGCCGCCTGACACTTTCTTGCAATATCCACGTTATAGCTGCGGAAATGGGCGGTGATATAGCCGCGGAACAGCTGCTTTTTGCCGTCCTCCCAATGCTTGGCAAGGGCGGTCACCAGTTCTTTCGGATCGGTATAGCTTTCACCCAGAAATTCATAAGGCGGCATTGCACCTTTTCCGGCATTGCCGACACCCTCTCCGGGGATGACAAGAGGTTCACCCTCCAGCCAGCGGTGGACCTCATCATAGGTCCAGCGGCGGTTGGGATTGGTTTTATTCTTTCTGTAGCTGATATCGTAATAGGTGAGGGCGGAAATGAAGTCCTGCAGCTTCGCGGACATATTCTCCGGGAACGGGATGCGCTGGACAGAGACGTACTGCTCGATTTCCTCCGGCTGCATATTGGCGTAGGGCGTATAGCCGCAGAACAGTTCAAACAGCGTGATACCGAAGGAATAATAGTCGGATTCCACGAGGAAGATGTTCTTGAAGGTCTCGGGTGCGGAATACTCCGGGGTCATGCCGGTCTTTGTCACAAGAACGGTACTGCCGTCCTCAAGAGAGGAGCTGATGCCGAAGTCGATGATGGAGACGGTTTCTCCGTCGTCGCCCAGCATGATATTGGAGGGTTTCAAGTCCTTATGGATAATTCCCGCTTCATGAATGGCGCGAAGACCCTCATTGATTTTGGGAATGATGCTGCCGATCAGCTCTTCCTCCGAAAAGGTCTTGCCCTGCAGACTGCCGTTTGCATAGTACGGCAGAATCTCCACGGGATAGCCGCCGAAGGTGCCGGTATCGAACAGTTTCGCAACATAAGGCGAATCAATGCCGAGCAGCGCTGCTGTGACTTCTTCCTTGACGGCAAATTTCCGCTTGTAGACCTTGGCAACATACTGCGTGCCGCTGCTGTCGCTGCACAAAAACAGATCAGCTTCCCCCGACATGACCTCCAGACGGGAGATGACGGAGTATTTTTCAAGAATCACAGTTCCGGCGTCGATCAGGGAGGAAACATCGGTCACAAGATTGTTCTGCCGGTTATAGGCTTCAATGATCTCCGCATTGACAAGGGTCTGGGGCGACTGCTGCAAAGCGGGATTGAGAACGGTATTCTTTTCCATTTTGCTGTTTCCTCCTTATTCGTTTTCTCCGGCCTTTTTGATAAAGCCGCTTTCCAGTGCACCGGGGTTCTGGAATTTCTTTACGCCGTCTGAAAAGGATGCCGTCAGATAAGCATCGTGAACTTCCTCGATCACGCCGTCACCGTAAGCGCTGTGGGTAATGTGTGCACCCGGCACGACCCAGTCATAGGGGTTGTCGGTGTGGGTTCGCTTCTGCATTTTCTTCTTCGGTGCGGATTTTTCGGGTTCCGGTGCACTCATCGGCTCTGCTTCATGAGCGGCGGGTTCTGCGGCTTTCATCGCTTCCCGCTTGGCGGCGCGTTCTGCTCTGCGCTTTTCGTTGGCAGCCAGACGTTTTGCCTCCTTGGCGGCGATGCGTTCCGCTTCTTTGCGGGCTTCCTCGGCAATCCGCTTGCGTTCGGCAGCCTCGGCAGCGGCCTTTTTACGGGCCAGCTCCTGGGCCTTTTCTTCTTCTGCGGCCTGACGGGCTTTTTCAGAGGCGGCGCGTTCTTCCGCTTCCGCTTTTTCCTTTTCGGCATTCGCTTCCTTGGATTTTTCTATGAAGGTGATGAGCTTCTTGCCTTCCAGTTCGGGGTTCTTATACCATTCCGAAGACCACATGCGGTAGAGGTTCCAGCCCATGCTGTGAAGGACGGAGGAACGGAGACGGTCGCGGTCTCTTGCGGTTCTGGCAGAAGTATAGGAGTAACCGTCACATTCGATGCCTGCGATGAACCGATGGGATTCCTCATCCTCAACGGCGATGTCGATCTTATAGCCGGAGCATCCCACATACTGTTTGACGTGATAGCCTGCCTCACGGAGGAAATCGGCGACCGATTCGGCAAATTCATCCCGGCGGACATTCTTTTTCTGGGCACCAAGGCTCACTTCACCGTTCTTGGCAAATTCGAGATAGCCCCGGAGCATCCGGATACCCTCGGATTCGGTTCTCGTCAGGTCAATATCCGACGGCAGAATGGAAGACACGAGCTTGATATTGATCTTTGCTCTGGTAATTGCGACGTTCAGACGGCGCTCACCGCCCTGTATGCCCAGAGGACCGAAACGCATGGACATGGGCTGATCCTTGGCCTTCTGCTCCTTGGTCTTTGCGTATCCGACACTGAAAAGGCTCGTATCGCGTTCATCACCCTGGCCGGCAACCAGGTTCTTTACAAAGAAATCGTCTTCTTTCCCTTCTGCAAAGAACGCTCCGTAATCGGTCGTCCGTTTGCGAAACCTCACGATGTCAAGATTGATCGCATTCTGCTGTTTTTCGCTGAAGGCGATGATACCGAGAGAACGGTCGGGATGCAGGTCGATGTGCTCCTTGACCAGTTCCACGATGCGTTTTGCTTCGGGGAGGTTGCAGTTGCGGCCGTTTGACTCATAATAGCCGTCTTCCACATAGATGAATTCGACGCCCACATCCGGCGCGCGCTCCACGCAGCTGGGGAACGTGACAAGTTCGTTTTTGTAGATCTCGTGGTTAGAGTAGGCGATCAGATGCTCATGGCGGCTGCGGTAATGCCACAGGAGCGTGCGGTTGGGCAGAAGTCCTGCGGTTTCTTCGAGGATGGAATCATAGACTTCCTCGTCAAAGGTATCCTCGTTTTCGTCGGCATCGGTATCGCTGTTGCCGGTGCTGGAGGAGAAGAAGCTGGTCGGCGGCAGCTGCTTGGTGTCGCCTGCGATGATGACCTGTTTTCCGCGGAAGATCGCGCCGATGGCATCCTGGGGGAATATCTGGGACGCCTCGTCGAAGATGACCATATCAAACTGATAGGCTCCCGCCTCAAGGAAGTAAGCAACGGACAGCGGTGACATCATAAGGCAGGGTTTGAGCGTCAGAAGCAGGTCGGGAATGGCGGCAAACAGACGGCGCAGAGGCATATAGCGGCGCTTCTTGTCCATCTCATGGCGCAGGATTCCCAGCTGGGAACTGGATTTTTCGACGGTTTCCAGATCCGGGAAGGTCTCGATGAACTTTTCCCGGATGCGCTTGCTGGACAGTGCAAACTGACTGTTGTCCAGCGTATGGAATCTGGCAATGCGGTCCTCATGGACACGTCTGCGGAATTTCTGTACTGCCGGAACGTTCTCAATGACAGCTTCGATCCACTCTGCGGCAAAGGCGCGTTCAAAGGCAGCGGTAACATCCGCTATGGTATTGTCTTTTTCGTCGACGGCGGCGGTGAAGGCGGAAAGACCCAGTTTATCACAGTCGGCACGGGTCTCCATATAGTCAAGCCAGTGATTGAGGGCGTCAAATCCGTCAAGGCAGGCGTCATACCGGGCGGCGGCAGACGCGATGCTCTGACTGCGGAAATCGGTTCCCTCAAACTGCGCTTCAAAGGCCGCAAGGCGGTCATTGGTGCCGGACAAGAGTTCCTTCACACGGTCGAGCTTTTCATTCAGTTGAGCGCGCATAGAGGATGTCGCGGTGCCGAGGGTATGGAGGAAATATTCATTGACGGCAGAGCCTTCGGTATCAAGGAAGGTATCAATGACGTCAAGGTCTTCAAGAAGCCCCTGCCAGTCGGTTTCGGTT
Organism: Clostridia bacterium; assembly: GCA_024404655.1. Classification (GTDB taxonomy): domain Bacteria; phylum Bacillota; class Clostridia; order Oscillospirales; family CAG-272; genus RGIG3925. The sequence goes on from JAKSPR010000210.1 coordinate 3,949, forward strand.
CCGTTGTAGCGCACGCCGAACATGGCGGTCAGCTGTTCTGCCCGGGCGGTGATGCTGTCTCGCTCTGATTTTACCTCTGCCGCAGTACGGATGGAGCCGGCGATCAAGCCGGGATCCACAGCTACTGCAAGGTACGGACGGACGAGGGTGAGCACGTCGGAAATCGTCTCTGCTGCCTGCAGGCAGGTGCGGAATGCCGGGAGCAGATCGGCGGAAAAGCTCTGTTCTTCTTCATAGGGATAACCGGGGAATGCGGCGATCTCATCGCTCAGTTCTCTGACTGCGGTCTCGTCAAGCGCAAGAACGGCGTTGGGGAGTTCCGCGTGATTTTCGCTGCACGCATAGGCGATAAGAGCCTGGGGTACTGTACCGTCAAAGAGAATTGTCAGCTCCCCGGCAGCAAAAAGACCGTCATGGAGTTTTTTCCATTCGCTCTCCCTGCCCGGATATTCAGGACCGAGCAGTGTACGATTGTCTGTGTCGTTGCGTTCAAACCAGGAGCTTTCCATCCGGATCAGCGCAAGGTCGGAAAGCAGATTATTGATATCCTGATAGCGCAGGATGCCGTCCTTTTGGGAGGCACGGAACGCATCGAGGCTCCCCCTGCGGGCTTTCAGCTGCTCCAGATGTCCCGAAAGCATGGGACAGAGCTTCTGGCTGACGGAGAGGTTATCGGTATAGTCGGAGCACCAGACCGCTGCATGGGCAAGTTCTTCTTCGATGCGCGCAGGCTGCAGCGTATCGGCAGCGCGGCGGGCAAGACCGGAATAGTCCATGCTGTAGGGGACGGCGGCGATGGCCTCCATGGTTTCACCGGAAATCATGCCGTAGGGGAACAGTTCCTTGATCCGTGCGGCAGCGGTGAGGCCTGTGAGAATCTTTTCCCACGGTGTTTCCGCGCCCCGGTAGTCTGCACCGATGGCTTCGCGGAGTGCAGTTTCATGGGATTCAAACCATGCTCTGCAGGTCTTGATCTCCTTTGCGTCCTGCAGAAAGGCAATGACCTTCTGTTCATCCAGCGCAGCGCCGACAGCTTTGGCATGGAGACGCAGGGTCTTCATATCTTCTTTATAGCCGGATTTCAGTTTACGGAGCATGCCGACATACTCTGTCTTGAACCGGGCGAGGATCGCATCGGTGTCAATATCGAGGGCGGCGGGTTCCCAATCGGCAAGGACGGCGGCTTTTTTTTCAAGCATGGTCTTGGCGCATGCTGCCGCTTCCCCGCAAAGGGTGCGGATCTCCTCATTCTTTCTGGGATCGAACCATGCAGCGCTTAAGTGC
>JAKSPR010000211.1 GCA_024404655.1 Clostridia bacterium
TTCGGCACGAAAGTGCCAAGCTGCGCGGTAAAGGTATCGTATTCATCGCCGGTTAAGAATCTTGCAAGATCAAGGGCATGGGAACCGAGGTCGGCAAGGGTGCCGGAGCCGGACTGTGCGTGATCAAAGCGCCAGACGCGGGGACAGTCCTTGAGCGGGTTGCCCCATGCCTGCAGGTAGCGGGCATAGACATGGCGGACGGTGCCGATACGGCCCTCTGCGATCAGATCCTTTGCATAGCGGGCTGCCGCCTTGAAGCGGTAAGAGAAACAGACCATATTCTTGATGCCGGTTTCATTGACAGCGTCAAAAAGCGGCTTTGCCGTGGGAGCATCGATGGACAGGGGCTTTTCACATGCAAAGGGAATACCCTGCTTCACGGCCTCCATGGCGACTTTGACATGAACATCGTTGGGGGTGCAGATGGAAACCGCGTCCACATAACCGGATGACAGCAGATCATGGTAATCAAGGAATGCGTGATCCTCCGGGATACCGTATTTTTCTTTTGCCATTGCCAGTTTATCGGGGTTGATGTCACAGACGGCGACCAGCTCTGCATCGGGGCTGCGAAGAATGCCAGGAATATGCACGCCCTGTGCAATGCCGCCGATACCGATGACGCCGTAACGGATCTTTTTCGTCTCGCTCATGGTTATGTACCTTGCCTTTCACATACGTTATTTCGGGAGGATGCGGATATCGCTCCTCCTGCGGTTATTCACAGTATAGCATAAAGCGCGCAGATTGTCCAGTAGACAGCACCGGAAAATTAAGAAATCTTCATGAATTTTCCTATTGGAACTTCACAATTTCTATGGTATAATAGTATCATAAGCAAAGGAAAGGACATTTTTGATATGGCTGACAGAATTCTGATCTGCGATGACGAAGAAGATATCGTCTCCGCAGTCTCAATTTACCTGCGTGCAGAGGGCTGGGATATCCTCTGTGCCTATAACGGAAAAGAAGCGGTGGAGATTGCCTCCCGCGAATCCCTCTCTCTGATCTTAATGGACATCATGATGCCCGTGATGGACGGTATTGCCGCCATGGCGGAGATCCGGAAAACGAACAACGTGCCGATCATCCTCCTGACGGCGAAAAGTGAAGACGCCGACAAGATTCTCGGTCTGAATCTCGGTGCAGACGATTACATATCGAAGCCCTTCCATCCGGCGGAGCTGGTAGCGCGGGTAAAATCCCAGCTGCGGCGGTATTTATATTTGGGCAGCCGCATTGAGCGTGCGCAGACTCTGCGCTGCGGCGGGCTGGAGCTGGATCCCGACAACCGGGTCGTCACGCTGGACGGTGAAGAAATTGCCGTCACGCCGACAGAATTTTCCATTCTGAAGCTATTGATGAAAGAGCCTGACACGGTATTCTCCACAAAGGAAATCTATCAGAAAGCCCTGCACGGCGGCGACCGGGTACAGACCTTCGGGGCGGAAAACAACATTGCGGTCCACATACGGCATCTGCGGGAAAAGATCGAAATTGATCCTGCCAATCCCCGGTTCATCAAAGTCGTATGGGGACGCGGCTATAAAATTGACAGGGGAGATGGGATTTCATGAAGCACTCTGTGATTTATCATCCGCTCATAAAAGCGGTCTGCTGGCTGCTCTGCATCGCATCGTTTCTTTCGTTTGCCTATACGGGTATGCATCTGTTCTATATGGATATGTGCGGTGACTTCAACAATGACAGAGTCTATTATCCTTATAATACCATTATGCCGGACAGCACGGATATGAGGATGCTCACCGATGAATTCTGGATGGATCTGCTCATCACGCCGGACCGGATGACTTCCCACCACTACGGCGACGGGCTTTCCGCTCTCATTGCATCCATTCTCCAGAAAAACCTGATTTCTGGAACCGATCTGCTTCCCGTCCAGGCGGGAGGCTGGATATTCCCGGCAGGAACCATTGAAGAAGACGAAATAGAACTGCGGGCAGCCGCTTCCGGGGATGTCACCAATCTCGTTTTTGCCATTTACTGCGGAGAGGAACTGATCTTCACAAACGCCGTGGATCTTCTGCATGACAGCAAAAAATTTGACTATGAAAATCCCGGTCTGCGTGCGATCCGCCTGGGAGATTTTCTGATCACGGAAGATCCGGAAGAAGCCGTCCGGTTTCAGAAACAGTATTATTCCTATTACAGCGCTTCCATGACCAGTTATATAAACGGTGCCTATAACCCCGCCTACGATCCGGACAGTTCATGGTGGAACGGGGAGGATCAGTACCATACCGAAGAAGTGGATGAATTCCGGGGGGAGGACGACGAAAATACCGTCGAAACCGGAGTCTCCATCTATATTGAGCACGGTGATCCCGAACCGACGGAAGAAGAAACCGTTGCAGAAGGAGTTGATCCTGTCCCGGAGGGAATCGACATTGCCATCATCCCCACACCCGGTGAAGCGGATGCGGAAACCGAAGCAGTGATCGAGGCAGTAACCACAGCGACAGCCGATGCAGAGGATATCCATCCCACCTCCGAAACACCTGCAGATGGTGAAGATCTTTCCCCTCTCCGCAGTTACAGATGCACGATGTGCTTCGGCGTCCGTGCAGACCTTCCGGTTAATGACGGTTACAGGGATTTCTTCAACGCCTGTGACCGTGATCACGAAAGAATCCTCCTTTATTTCGGGATTCTTGCGGGCAGCGGTGTATTATTCCTCGTTTCTCTGATCTGTACTCTCATCCTCACGGGTATCAGACGCAAAGAAGACGATGTTCATCTGTACCGGATCGACAGAATTCCATACGAATTCCCGTTGATTGTCATCGGTACGGCACTTATCCTTTTGGCAATGCTGATCGCCGTTGTTCTGGATGAACAGCCGATCTGGGATGTTTTCGGCTGGCTCTATGGCTATATCACACCGACCTCGGAGCTGTGGATTTTGCAGTTGATCCGTGCAGGTGTCATTGCTGCGCTGACAGCCGGCGTATTCCTTGCGCTTGTCCTCTTTACCACCACCGTACGGCGGATGAAAGCAAAGCGGTTCCTTGATTCCACGCTGACATGGAAGGTTCTGCGCTTTGCGTTCCGGATTTTTCTGAAAATCTGGCGGTTCTTTATTTCTCTTGGAAAGAGGATCTCTCACGGACTCTCCGAGTTTCTCCATCATCTGCCGCTTTTGTGGAAATGGATCCTCGGTTTTGCATTTCTTTCATTTTTCGCCTTCTGTCTCATCCTCGGGCGGGTCAATGATGCATTTCCTGTGCTCCTGTGGCTGTTATTCTGTGCAGCGGGATTCTTCTACGGTGCTTTCCAGCTGATTCAGCTGGACCGTATCCGCTCCGCCACCGAGACAATGGCACAAGGCAAACTGGATACTCATATCGATGCCGGACACATGTACGGCTCCCCCCGCCGCATGGCGGAAAATCTGAACAACATCGGTACTGCCATGTCCCGTGCCGTGGAAGAACGGCTGAAAAGCGAGCGTTTCCGCACGGAGCTGATCACAAACGTCTCCCACGATATCAAGACGCCGCTGACCTCCATCATCAACTATACCGATCTGCTCTCCCGGGAGAAACCGGAAAACGAGCGGATGCAGGAATACATTGAAGTTCTTTCCCGGCAGTCCGCACGGCTGAAAAAGCTGATCGAAGACCTTCTGGAAGCGTCCAAAGCTTCCTCCGGTGCACTTTCCGTGGTACTTGCCGACACCGACGCGGGAGAACTGCTCTCCCAGGCGGCAGGCGAATACGGGGAACGGTTTGAAAAAGCCGGACTGACGCCGATTCTGCGGATTCCAGATGAGCCCATCATCATCCGCGCCGACGGACGTCATCTGTGGCGTGTCTTTGATAATCTCATGTCCAATATCTGCAAGTACTCCATGACCCGCACGCGGGTCTATCTGACGGCGGAGGTCGTCGGAGGGCAGGCAGCTCTTTCCTTCCGCAACATCTCCGGCACAGAGCTGACCGTGGATGCATCGGAGCTGACCGAGCGCTTTGTCCGCGGGGACGTTTCCCGCCATACGGAAGGCAGCGGTCTGGGACTTGCCATTGCCAAAAGCCTGACGGAGTTACAGGGCGGAGCCCTTTCCATCTCTACCGACGGCGATCTTTTCAAAGTTGTTGTCACATTCCCTATTGCAAATCAGTAAATCCCGGTGTATAATGAAAGTACCGCGGATCAATGACACGAGACACGAATATGTTCCCCACGCAAAGGTCGGTTATCCGGGCAGCGTGGGGATTCTGTTTATTGACGAAAGGATGACAGTTTATGAAGACGATTTCTCTCTGGGACAAAACGCCGCTTGCGCTGGAAAACGAAGAAACCCCGGTGCTTGAATACTACCCGGCAAAAAAGAAGACCCACGACGGCTGTGTCGTGATCTTCCCCGGCGGAGGCTATACGCACCGTGCGGTACACGAAGGCAAAGGCTATGCGGAGTTTCTGAACGATCACGGCTTTGATGCGTTTGTATGTGAGTACCGCATCCATCCCTACCGCTATCCCTGTGCGCTTCTGGATGCACGGCGTGCGGTCCGTTATGTCCGCTCTCATGCGGCGGAGTTCGGGATCAATCCCAATAAGGTTGCGGTGATGGGTTCCTCGGCAGGCGGCAATCTGGCGGCGCTGCTCTGTACCTGTGACCGTTCTTTCCAGGAAGAAACGGGTGATGCTGTTGACGCATTCCCCTTTATGCCGGATGCGCAGATTCTCTGCTACCCTTACGTGAGCTTTGCCGATCCGAAGCTGCGCCTCGACTGGTGTTCAAAAGAGCTTTTTGACGAAGAACACTGGGGGCTCTGTGAAGAACTGACCCCGGAAGATCATATTCTCGATTCCACACCGCAGGCGTTCTTCTTCCATACCTTTATGGACAACTGCGTCCACATTGAACATTCCCTCAAATATGCCGCACGTCTGCGGGACAAAGGCATCCCCTGTGAGATGCACATCTTCCCCGCAGGACCGCACGGTCTGGGACTTGCCAATGATGAACAGCACAGTAATCCCCATGCTGCACAGTGGGGTGAGCTTATGATAAACTGGCTCTCCTTCATCGGTTTTTAAGGGAGATATTTCGGAAAGTGACTTGACATTTTCTTCTCATCCCATTATAATAAATTCAACGGAAAATTCCAAAAAAGGAAAGGAATTGTATTATGGAAAACAAACTTCTCAAAGTCGCTATCGTCGGTGTCGGCGGTATGGGCGGAAACCACTTCAACATCTA
>JAKSPR010000212.1 GCA_024404655.1 Clostridia bacterium
TTCATAGCCCGGTGCACGCTCGATCATGGGATCGACGACACCGACAAAACGGCAAATTCCGGCTTCTGCATCGGCAAAAAGCTCGTCGACATACAGATTTCCATATCCGCCTGCGCCGACAAGAACAACATCAACAACTTTTTCGCAAACAGGATTCATAACCGTTATCCCCCTCAATTTTTTATAAAAATAAAAGAGCACCGCGTGATGGCGGTGCTCTTTGGTGCCGGAAACCGGGATCGAACCGGTACGGGGCTCACGCCCCATGGGATTTTAAGTCCCAGGCGTCTACCAATTTCGCCATTCCGGCATTCATGCCTATAGGTATATTGTAGCATATCCGGGGCAATTTGTCAAGCGGCGTGGAAATTCTTTTCAGGATTTACGCAAAAAGACTTGAAAATCCCGCCGATTTCCGATACAATATTGGTATCAATCATATTTCCGGGAGGAACTGACATGACGGCAAAGGAACGATTTTTTGAAATCTACACAAACAAGATCCACAGAGAAGGCTCTGATAAGCTCCTTGACTATCTTTCATCCACAGGCTGTGACTTTTTTACGGCTCCCGCCAGCACCCGGTTTCACGGAGCCTATGAAGGCGGGCTCTGTGAGCACTCCTTAAACGTCTACGACTGCCTCTGCGACTATCTTGCAAGAGAACGCATGCGCAGCGTCTACGGCCTCGGCTGCTCCGAGGAAACCGCCGCCATCGTAGCCCTGCTCCATGACATCTGCAAGATCAATTTCTATAAACCCTCCTTCCGCAACGTCAAGGATGAACACGGCGTATGGCAGAAGGTACCGAGCTACGAAATCGAAGACAATCTTCCCTACGGTCACGGGGAAAAATCCGTCTATATCCTGTCAGGTTTCCTGCGGCTGACAAGAGAAGAGGCATTCGCCATCCGTTTCCACATGGGCTTCTCCGGTTCCGAGGAAGTACGTCTTGTCAGCGATGCTTTTGAGAAATTCCCGCTGGCCTTCGCCCTTCACACCGCCGACATGGAAGCAACCATCTTCATGGAAAAAGACAAAAAGAACTGATCCTGCACGGAAAGGAACGATTTTTGAACAATGAACACCCCTGTATATCCCGAATTTCTGCAAAAAGCAGTCCCCTCCTGTGTCATCGTGGGCGCAGGTGCTTTTGCGGGACTGAGACTGCCCATTGGTGCGGATGATTTCGTCATCGCCGCAGACGGCGGTTATGCCTATCTGAAAGCCTGCGGCGCGCGCTGCGATCTTCTCATGGGAGACCTGGATTCTCTCGCTCCGGAGACGGAGATTGACACCGACACCAAGCGCTTTAATCCCATCAAGGATGATACCGATACCATGCTTGCGCTACGCTACGGTATGGAGCACGGCTACCGCCGTTTTGTGCTCTACGGTGTGTTCGGCGGCCGGTTCGACCATACGGCGGCAACGCTCCAGAGCGTCATGTGGGCCTGCGGTCAGGGTGCGGAGATCATCGCCTTTGAGGACAAAGACGACGGCACTCCCGGTGCTTTCATCACCGCTGTGAAGAACGGCACCATGCGCTTCCCCGCCGGCGGAGAAGGTTATCTCTCCCTCTTTGCGCTGAACGGTCCCGCCCGCGGCATTACTCTGAAAAATCTCAAATATGAACTTTCGGACAGCGAAATGGTCCCCGACACCGCCCTCGGCGTGTCAAATGAATTTCTGGCAGGAAAATCTGCGGAAATCACCGTAAAGGACGGCATGCTGCTGGTGATCAAGCCGTAAAGCCGAAGTTTTTTCTGTTAATTTTCTGTCGACCCCTGTCCTCCTTTGACGAACGCTTTTTGTAGGCAAAAGCGGATTTGCGTGGTATACTATTGTCAGGCGGGAATGTGCTGTTTGTCCGCAGGAGCATGCGGGAGAACGCCCACGAACCGCATCTGCGGGAATCGCACCCCCTCCGCAGAACATCGCGCCGCCATGCTGCGGCAAAAACGGAAACGGGCTGCCCTCTCTGCGCCGGATAAAGCGGCGCTGTACGAAAAGCCCTGTGCAGCGGATACGGTACGGTGTCCTTTTTGTATTCTTTTCTATCAGCGGAAAGTCCCGGTCCTCCGATCACAGCGGAGAGCCGGGACTTTTTCTCTGTTATATTGTTCGTTTCTGTTCCAGGATCAATCCTGTGCGGAGAGATAAGCATCGACGGTCTTGTCGATCTCTTTCTGGATCTTCGATTCGTTCTTGCTGAAATAAGATGCGAAATCTGTCTTATTCTTCCACATGTAGTTATCCGTGATATTGCCGTTGACGATGGTTGCGGCGATGGGCATATCGTAGGACAGGGTGGAATAGATGATATTCAGCATATCCTCGGAGTCATTGTCGCGGGAGACCTTGCCCCAGAGCATTTCATCATAAGCCGCGATCTTGACGGTGGTCATGGATTCATATGCCAGCGCTTCGAGGATCGCGCCGATGCGGTCGAGGTCGGGAACGGTGATGAGGATGGCGTGGAACATCGGGTTGCCGCCGACATTGCGGTAGTTCTCCTGTGCTTCGTTATACTTGGGAGACGGGAGGATACCGAAATCCAGCTCCATCTGGCGCAGGGACTGAGCGTTGCCCATACACTCGCTGTAGAACAGGGAGTTGCCCGCCATGAAGTAATCAAGGCCGCCGTGGTTTTCGGATTTACAGCCGGGGTTCTTGAAGCCCTGCTCATTGAGCATGGCGGTCAGCGCTTCCAGACGCTCGATATAGAAGGTGGTATTCATATCGAAATAGGGCATATCGTCTGCGTCCTTATGCAGAGACAGGCTTGCATCGCATCCGGTCATCAGCGCCTGGCAGCCGACGGAGGACCAGGAGCAGTATCCGTACTGATCGGCATCGGTCCATGCGCCGTCACCGTCCAGATCCTGTGCGACGGTCAGCGCCATTTCCCGCATGCGGTCAATGGTCCACTTGCCGTCATTGACCAGCGCGTAGAGGTCGGGCAGGTCGTAGCGGGTCAGCATCTCCTTATTGAAGAACAGAGTACGGACGCTATCATAGTGGGACGTATCGAACTTACTGACGCCGTAATAGACGTGATTGGCAATGGACATATCCCGCATGGAATTCTGCACCCACCAGGGCATATTGGTCTGGATATAAGGGATATCGGCGAAGTCCACGAGGCAGTTCTGCAGAACCAGCTCCAGTGCGTCACCTTTCATGATCTGCAGGTCGTCATAAGCGTTGTCTCCGGCGGAAACGGCCTTCTTGGCGATACCCTTTGCACCGGAATCGACGATTTCCTTGATATGGACGTTGAACTGTTCCTCCACGGCGCGGTTGCGGCGGTAAATGGCGTCGTTGAGGGCATCGCCGTTTTCCTCCGCTGCGGTGACGACGTTGGTCATCATCCACTCGGCGGTATTGGCATTGAGGATGACGAAATCGCCTCCGCCCAGATTCATTTCCGGCAGGTCGGGGCGGGGATAAGCAAAGCTATTATCGGCTCCCTCATCGGTGACGGCTTCTGTTGCGGGAGTATTCTGTGCCTTGGTTTCGGCAGGAGTCGGGTTCTGAGCTGCTTCTCCGCAGCCGACCAGCAGCATAGCGGTGAGCAGGAAAACGGAAACAGCGGTCTTTTTCATTGCATCAGATTCCTTTCGTTGCATCAAGCATTTTATTGGTGGTCAAAGTTTTCTTAAACAAAAATGTGTGTACGCCCCGGCGGAAATTCTTTGATTTCCAACCTTTTATACACACATTATATCATGGTCTATACAGAATTGCAAGTATTTTTATGGAATAAGCTTTTTTATTTGGGCAGTTTTTTTAAGGGGTTTGCCGGGGATTCATTTGATCCGGATTTCTGCCCTCGGCTTGATTTGGTTTTTGGCCCGGCTTCGTGGGGGGAGCGGCAAGGGCTTTGCGGTCGCCCTTGCATGCTTCGCACGCTTCGCGGGGCTTCCTAATTTGATTTGTACTGTTTTTGGGGGTGAGATACTACGGGAGTGAATCTGTTACTGCTTGAACTCCCGCGGTTCGATCATATTACCCAACTCTATTTTGGTGATAACAATTCAGCCGAGATATCGACCTTTTATCAATTCGTTATGTTGTAGCTGTGTTAAACAACGAGAAACGCCATCCGTCATCTGTTAATACCAATTTGACGGGGAATGACTGCGTATCTACAGTAAAGTCCGGATCTACGTTTGAGCTTTTATAATGACCGATTACATTAAAATATATTTCCGTATCAGATACGCTGGTTAATTCATATTTATCCGGGAACTCAGAAGGATTATATCCAAACGTCCCCCCTATGGATATCGAATTATAATACATGCATCCGTCAATTTCCAGAAATTGCGGAATACTGTTTTGGGGTCCGTCATTACAATTCAACTGATTCCAATACTCATCTGCAAAAACTGACAAACATAGTGTTTTAAGAGAATCAATACTCTGAAACGCTCCCATACACAGCACATAGTTTATATCATTGATTTTCTGGCTGCATTGATACCCATCAATCACATAATTACTGTTTTCACGTTGTGATGATAATTCTGCACTGAAAGCAGTTATTTCATCTGCCGCTGCGTTTTGTAATTTCAAATGCAGGATATCAATATCATCCGGATGACCATGAAACAGCGGAAACAGTACCTTTGCTTTATTGTACAGAGCAATCTGTTCCGGTGTTAGAAAATCGGAAAGATCGTTATATATGACATGTTGTTCGTCAAGGATTTGATTTTGAGAATCAAATTCTTGATTCTTGCTGCAGCTCCATAGAAACATAGGGAAAAGCAATGTCAGCATTACCAGAAAAAATGTTTTGTCAACAGTTTTCATGAAATATTGCCCTCTCGTTATATCTTAGGCGACCGGATTTCTATTTTTCATTTATTGATTCCCGCCGTTCTCATCAAATAGATTATTTGGGGGTAACAATTCAGCCGAGGTTCTGCCCTCGGCTTGATTTGTACTGTTTTCAGAGGATATTACAGGGCTGAACAGCATCCGATCTTTACCGTTCCCTTGCTTTGGCAAAGGATGCTTCTGTCTGATAGGTCTTTGTCAGCCAGTCGCGGCGGTTTTTCAGCCAGTCAAGCAGGTAATCTGCGTGGGCATCGAAAGAGCGCAGGGCCATGACGTGTTCCGGCTCCTGATTGATACGTCTGCCGAAGATGGGCCATGCGTCGAAATTGCGGTTCATGGCGGTATTGGCCTCGTTTGTCAGATGCTCACATTCTGC
>JAKSPR010000213.1 GCA_024404655.1 Clostridia bacterium
CCGTCTTCACCGACGGTGATGCCCGCATGGGTCGCACCGATCTTGACGTTCAGACGCGGATAACCGACAGAGTCGCGGATTTGCTCAAAAGCACGGCCCGCAGCGAACCTTGCGAAGGCAGAAACGAAGGGAATCATGCCGGAAGCAGCCATACCGGCAGCAACGGCGATCATATTGCCTTCCGCAATACCGCAGTCATAAAAGCGGTCCGGGAAAACAGCCTTGAACTTCTCGGTCTTGGTAGCACCTGCAAGGTCAGCATCGAATACGATGATATCATATTTTGCGCCGAATTCGGCGAGAGCCGCACCGTAAGCGTCTCTGGTAGCAATCTTTTCAGCCATTTGTAATTCCTCCTTACAGCGCAGCTTTGTAGGCTTTCAGCTCGTCAACACCCTGTGCATACTGATCTGCATTGGGAGCCTTGCCGTGCCAGCCTGCCTGATTTTCCATATAGGAAACGCCCTTGCCCTTGACGGTATTTGCAAGGATCATCGTGGGCTTGCCCTTGATGGTCTTTGCTTCCGCATAAGCAGCTTCGATCTGCTCAAAATCATGACCGTCAATGACGATGACATGCCAGCCGAATGCGCGGAACTTCTCGTCGAGAGGTGTGGGATTCATGACTTCGGTGACTTTACCGTCGATCTGCAGACCGTTGAAGTCCAGCAGAGCGCAGAGATTGTCCAGCTTATAATGTGCGGCAAACATTGCAGCTTCCCAGACCTGACCTTCTTCGCTTTCACCGTCGCCGAGGATGGAGTAAACGCGGTAGTCCTTGTTCTTGATCTTGCCGGCCAGTGCCATACCGCAGGCAGCAGAGATACCCTGACCGAGAGAACCGGTGGACATATCAATACCGGGGGTATGCTTGAGATCCGGATGGCCCTGTAAATAGCTGTCGATGTGACGGAAGGTCTTCAGATCTTCACGCGGGAAGAAACCGCGCTCGGCAAGTGCCGCATAAAGAGCAGGGCAGGTGTGACCCTTGGAAAGGACGAAACGGTCTCTGTCCTCCCAATGCGGTTCCGCAGGGTTGACCCGCATTTCAACGAAATAAAGATAAGTGATGATATCCGCAATGGAAAGAGATCCGCCCGGGTGACCGGAAGACGCGGAAAAGACCTCTTCGAGAATATCGAGACGGATATCAGCGGCAATACGCTTGAGTTCTAAAACTTTTGCCTGATCCATGAGAATCCTCCTGTAATATTTGTGGATCCGCAGGTTTTTCAAAACGATGCGGATTTCTAATAACGATACATTTATATTATATACCAGATGTTCCGAAATGTCAAACATTTTTCGATGAAAATGTGAAATTTTGTTGTTTTCCGTTGACAAAAGGTCAAGTTTCCGCTATAATGAAGGCATAAGAAACCGTTTTGTCGTGAACAGAAAGGATATGACCTCTATTATGAATAAAATCACTGTGTTTTCGTTTCTGACCGCAGCTATGGCGATGTTTTCTGCAGTTCCCGCAGCAGCCGTCCCGCTGACCGGCGATAAGGGTATGGGCTCCGCCATGATCGGCATCGTCGTCGGCGCCGTCCTCCTTGGCCTCCTCGCAATCCTCTCCATCCTCAAGAAGATGAAAAAATAAGACTAAACACAATCCCGATATAACCAGAACAGCAGATGCGTCAAAGAGCACATCTGCTGTGTTATTTTGCAAATTTCACATCTGCACAACCCCAGCGCCATCAGAACACGATCCCCCCTTCTGCCAATATTCTATTATCCCATATTCTATTGCCCCAACTTCCGGCTTCAACCTGCCAGCCACGGTGGGTGGTGTGGAGGTTAATCTGAATAACATCTATCACATAATCTGGTGAGGGAGAGGCAGGGAAACTTCGGCGCTTGAGATGGTTCCCTGTCTCTCCCCGGAAACTCACACAAGAAACAAAAAGAAAACCTCCGCCATTTTTCGGCGGAGGTTTTCCAAAATCATCTGATCTTTACAACGACCTTGCGGTCAACAGAAGTTGCTGCGGCTTTCATCAGCATACGCAGAGCACGTGCAATGCGGCCGTGCTTACCTATGACTTTTCCCATGTCGTCCGGAGCAACAGTGAGTTCCAGTACCGTTTCTCCGTTGACTTCGGATTCGGTAACTGCAACAGCTTCGGGCTGATCCACAATGGCTTTCACCATGTCAGTCAGCACAGTAGATAAATTCACCATATTGCTTCAGCTCCGTAAGACGGGATCACTTAATGATCTCGGCCTTCTTGAGCAGGCTCTTAACAGTCTCAGTGGGCTGAGCACCGTTAGCCAGCCACTTCTGAGCCTTCTCAGCATCGATCTTTACGTCAGCGGGATTGGTGAGGGGGTTGTAGTAACCAACCTGCTCGATGAAACGGCCGTCACGGGGATATCTGCTGTCTGCAACAACGATACGGTAGGTGGGGGCCTTCTTTGCGCCGACTCTTCTCAGTCTCATTTTTACTGCCATGATAATTTTCCTCCAAATAATGAAAAATATTGTTTTTTGTTTTGTGGTTGCTTCTATAGAAACGATGGAAATCAGCGCTTGAAGCCGGGGAAGCGGCGCTTGCCGAACTTCTTGCCCATGCCGGAGAACTGCTTCATCATTTTCTGCATTTGTTCAAACTGTTTGAGCAGACGGTTGACGTCTTCGACTTTCAATCCGCATCCTGCCGCAATTCTGCGCTTGCGGGAGGCGTTGATGACGTCGGGATTCTGACGCTCGCCGGGCGTCATGGAAAGGATGATCGCTTCAATGCGGTCAAGCTGGCGTTCGTCGATCTCGGCATTGGCAAGCTCTGCCTGATTGATGCCTGGGATCATGCCGAGCAGCTGCTTCATGGAACCCATGCCGCGGACCTGCTTCATCTGTTCGAGGAAGTCCTCCAGATTGAATGTCTGGCTGCGCATCTTGCGTTCCAGCTCTTCAGCCTGCTTCTCATCAAAGCTCTGCTCCGCTTTTTCGATGAGGGAGAGCACATCGCCCATACCAAGGATACGGGATGCCATACGGTCGGGGTGGAAAGGCTCCAGAGTGTCCAGCTTTTCGCCGGTACCGATGAACTTGATCGGCTTGCCGGTGACGTGACGAATGGAAAGGGCAGCACCGCCTCGGGTATCGCCGTCCATCTTAGTCATGACAACACCCGTGATGTCGAGCAGATCGTTGAAGGAGGAGGCCACATTGACCGCATCCTGACCGGTCATCGCATCGACAACAAGGAGAATTTCCGTGGGATTGACAGCCGCTTTGATATCCTGCAGTTCCTTCATCAGACCTTCGTCCACATGGAGACGGCCTGCGGTATCGAGGAATACAAGATCATTGCCGTGCTGCTTTGCGTTTTCCACAGCCGCTTTGGCAATCTCAACAGGGGAGATGCCGTCACCCATGGAGAAAACAGGAATGTTCAGCTGAGCACCGACCACTTCCAGCTGCTTGATTGCGGCAGGACGGTAGACGTCGCAGGCGACCAGTAAAGGCCGCTTGCCCTGTTTGCGGAAGTATGCGGCGAGCTTTGCGGAGTGCGTGGTTTTACCGGCACCCTGAAGACCACACATCATGACGACCGTGGGGGGCTTGGACGCAAATTCCAGTCTGGAATTGGTTTCACCCATCAGCTTTGTCAGCTCTTCATTGACGATCTTGACCACCTGCTGGGAAGGGACGAGGCTTTCCAGTACCTCGGCACCGACACAGCGCTCCTGAACGGTTTTGGTGAATTCTTTGACGACTTTGAAGTTGACATCCGCTTCAAGGAGTGCCATTTTGATTTCCCGCATGCCTTCTTTGACATCGGCTTCGGTCAGCTTGCCCTTGTTCTTGAACTTCTTGAACGCATTGGCCATCTTATCGGAAAGTCCGGAAAACATCATACGGCAGTACCTCCTTGAAAATAGTTATGATTCCATGGATTGCAGCAGGGAGAGAAGCGATTCCGCGTGCTTTGCAAGCGTTGGATCGCCGGATTTCTTACACAGTTCAGAGAGCATCCCGGCTTCTTCTGCGGCTTCCGCGATTTTTTCAAACCGATCAGCCATGCCGAGCTTTTCTTCGTAGGAAAGCAGTGTTTCCTCCGACCGCCGCACGGAATCCCGTACGCCCTGCCGGGTGATGCCCACCTGCTCCGCAATCTCTGACAGGGAAAGATCTTCATTGTAATAAAGATCAATCATGTCACGCTGCGCGGGCGGGAGCAGTTCTCCGTAAAAATCCAGAAGCAGAGAAAACCGCATATCCTTTTCAGACATCGTTTTCGCCTCCCGGATCTATGTTGAAGAATCACTTTTTCTGTAAAGAAATCATCTTTACATAGTATACCACACAAATATCATTTTGTCAATAGCTGTGTAAAGGATTTTTCTTGTCAGACAAGTTTTTTTCTTTACACGAAGGAGAAAATGCCGGAATTTTCAAAAACCTCTTGCATTCCTTTCCGTTTGCGCTATAATAGAGATAACAAAACGCAAAAAGGAGCACTCTCATGAAAACAAGAGATATTCAGCCGATCATCGAAAAGATCCGTGAGCGGGTCGCCGCTCATAAACTCGCTCCCGGCAGCTATGCACGTTACCTCTGGCAGAGCCCGGACGAACGCCGCGAGATGGGAGAGAACCCCTATGGCTGTGCAGATGCCGCCAATATCCTCTATACGATCAATGATTTCCCGCGGGACAGGGAAGAACGGGAAGCCTCCGTGCGTGTTCTGCAGAGCATGCAGGGGGACGACGGCCTGTTCCATGAGCATACCCACCATTTCATCCATACGACCGCACACTGCGCCGCAGCCATCGAGCTGTTCGATGCCGCTCCCGCAAAGCCCTGTTATGATCTTCTGAAATACCTTGATACCCGGAAACTCGATGAGCTTCTTGAAAACCTCGACTGGGAAAAGAGTCCGTGGAATAATTCCCATCAGGGTGCGGGCATCTATGTCGCCATGAATCTCACAGGAGCTGCGGACAGGAACTGGAACCGGCATTATTTCGACTGGTTCTGGGAGAATACCGATCCCGAAACCGGCTTCTGGATGGGCAAACGGGGAAATGTGATCCCCAAAGCGCCCCTCTATCAGTACATGGCAGGCGGCTTCCACTATATGTTCAATCATGAATACGCCCGCATGCCGCTGCGTTATCCCGAGAAGATCATCGACAGCTGCATTGCCATGTATGATACCGAAGGCGGACTTCCGAA
>JAKSPR010000214.1 GCA_024404655.1 Clostridia bacterium
TGTGAATAATGTCCACATAGGCCTCATCAAGACCTGATTCCCGATAGAACGCGTCGTCTGTATCCGGGTTCAGTTCTTTTTTTCCGGTCAGTGTGCAGAAAATTGTGCAGGCAGCGAGATAGGAGCCGTAAATACTTGCATGTTCTCCATCCTGCCAGAACAGCGGAACGTTACCACCGCCATAGCGTACACGCTCCCAGACACGTCCGACAGGCGCGAGTAAGGTGCCGTATGTCTTCTGCGCCTCGGTATACGCGTTGATCATGTCCTGCTGTGCTTCGGGGTTTGCAAGGCTTGCCCAGGTCATATAAAGGCAGACTTTGGTTTCTTTGCATGTGATCATGTTTTTGAGTGCTCCGACGCCCTTCAGAACCTCGTCACGCCCGATGAAGGGGTGAGCAACGTCCTGCAGGATGACAGCATCATAAGAGCCGTATTTCAGGCAGAAACGCTCGGATGTCTGTCCTGCATGCCATGTAAGGCTCATGCCTCCGGCTGTCAGCATGACGGCGTCGGCTTCCCCCGCGCCGCAGAGACGGTAAAGCTCTGTGACAATATGGGGCATATCGTTGAAGTATGTATGGCTGTTGCCGATAAATAGCAGTTTTTCCATGATGGTATTCCTCTTTTCAGTCAATATAGAATTCTTTGAAATCATCCAGTCGGATACAGCCAAGAGGCCCTCCGAATCCGGCACCGCAGTCAATAGCGATGTGACGGTTTTTCTGATAAATCTTCCCCTGATACTGCGCATCAATCAGTGAAGTCGGTGTATGTCCTGTCACAAGATATCTGTCGGGATAATATACCCTGGAATAATCCGGTCGGCAGGTCAGAAGTTCTCCTGGATCGTATGATGAGAGGGGCTTGTCCGGGGAAAAATTCTCCATGCCGCCATGGACGAGGACAAAGCGGTTTCCGTCGACGGTCAGGCTTTCGTAGGGAGCAAAATCTGAAAGATAGTCAAGAATAGCTTCCCTGTCTTCCGTCTGCAGACGTCGGAAATCGCGGATTGTTTCCTCTCCGCCGTCCTGCTGCCAGAAAAAGAGAGATTCCAGCAATTCCGCGTCGACTTGTGTTGCATAGTTATCCTCGGTGATCTCAACCTGCAGCTTCGATAATATTTTCAACGCCATGAAATCGTGATTGCCCATGATGGGAAAGACATTCGGCCGCATACTCATGTCAAAGAGTATTTTCACAGGATCCGGACCACGGTCAACCACGTCTCCGAGGACAAACAGTTCATCTTCATCAGAAAACCGGATCAGTTCGAGCATTTTCCTGTATTTCGCATATTGACCGTGCAGGTCAGACATAACGTAAGTCATAAATTCTTATTCCCTTGCATAGACGCGGATAAAGTCCGCGTAAAGATCAATTTTCCCGTATCGGGAGATATCCACAGGCCAGCCATTTCCGCCGACCGCGAGGTTCAGCATAAAGAAGAACGGGTCCTTTTTGGAAATCGGCTGTGTCGGGTGACGGAAGATCGGTTCTCCGTCGCAGTAATAAACGGTTTCATCTTCCGTGATCAGCGTTCCATAGGTATGGAAACACATATCCCAGTTCAGGTGATTTCCGTTATTGGTCATATCATAGAAACAATCGGGATCGGGATCTGTTGTTTCATGCTTTCCCTGATTCCAGCGGTGGGAGGTACAGTAGTACCCAACCTGATTCTGATGATCGAGATCTTCCAGACCGTATGCTTCAATCGTATCAAGCTCATCTACCGGCACATGAAGCCCGCGGTGAACGTGATTATTGATCAGCCAGAATGCCGGCCAGGAACCGATGGCATTGGGACCGATCATGCGGCATTCAAAATAACATGGGGCACACGCGCTGAACCCGGAACCGTCTTCCTTTACGCAGGAGATCAGTCCGGAACTTCCCTTTTCAAGATCGGCGCGGATACGGATGAAGGTGTCTTTATGAGAAAACGGGTTGACATCCGATTCAAAATCCGAAAACCGCATCTGACTGAAATCTCCGCCGCCGGGTTTATGGGAATAATAGCGGGACTTTGGATCATCACGTGAAATGGAAAGATCATCGGAATCAAAATCATCAAGGTAAACGAGCTTGAGCCCCAGTTTTCGGATATCTTCGGGAAGAGGGGTATGCTCTGCATGTTCTATATCCCGATTGCCTGACGTATTGTAGAGCTGCAGATGACAGACGTCACGTGTGGGGCCTTCTCCGCCGCAGATACGGATGGTAATAGGGCCATGGGGGTGGTTCTCTGCCGGGAAAACAAAGGAGGCAGTACCATCATGATCGGGGATAAGCTCCGCAGCCACAGTGTCACAGAGTGTGCCATTGATAAGGCTGACGCACAGGACTGTGAGCGGACCGATCGGCTCATCCGTTTTTATGGATATCAGGGTATCACCGTGGATATCTGCACAATATTTTGGGGAAAGCACGTGGATCGTGCCGCGTTTGCAGTTCATCATAATTCTCCTTTTCGATCTTTGGATCAATCGTAAGCGTCAAACCAGATTGTATCCCCGTCAATGGTAAAGCCGACGTAATCCGTCAGATAATAGTCACCGAAAATGTCATCAATGCAGAAAGCATAGAGATATTCCCCATCAGGCAGGTCATCAAACCAGATTTCGGGATCACCGTCGAAATAGTATTCTTCACCGTAGTAATAATACTCATCATCGGATTCAATGGCATAAGCGTAATAAAGCGGAAGGATTTCGTCCCCTTCCAGAAGCCATGTGATCTCGCGTCCGGCAGCTCCGCTTTCCTCCATACCGTCCCAGACACCGAGAATTTCCACCATTCCCTCTTCATAGTCCCAAAGGAACCGGAGATTGGTTTCTTCCCCGTTCAGCATGATCGGTGAGGTAAAGATGTCATAACCGGGTTCTTCCGAAATCAGATAGGCAGCCAGAAGCTGTCCGTCCGGCAGACAGAACCAGGAACCGTCGAAGTTGTCACAGCATATACCGGTTTCCCAGTCAAAATAGATATCACTGCTGAGACCAAGCTCTATGATATCTTCGCCGTCTTCTGAAATCAGAAATACGGAGGACTGCACACTCGCTGTGTTGTAAAGTCCCTCTTCGGATAAGACAAAACCGTAGGAACCATCTTCATCAAGATAAGGCTCTACATCAAAGGTGATCGCAGAACTTTCGCCGGTCTGATAGGCGTCATCCACATAATCCCAGTAATCGTATCCCTCATCTTCAAAGAAGTAGTATCCGTTGTCTTCTGTATAACCGCTGTCACTCCAGTCTCCGATCACGCCGAAGTCGGTCGTTTCATATCCTGAAAGATCACCGCCGTTTGCATAACCGTATGCGATTTTATCAACCAGATCCAGATAATAGGTACTGATGCAGATATCGCGGAAAATACTGAGTTCTTTTGATCCCTGTACCTGCAGAGGATAATAAACGGCAAGTCCTCCTGCCTGTTTATGTACCATTCCGTTGCGCACATAAATGACAGCGTCATTCAGCGCTTTGACTGCATCATCAGCGTGATCGGAATAGTCAGCACCGGCCCTGATCAGTCCCGAGAGGTCGACCATGTTTGTGTACCCTTCTGTTCTGTTATTTCCGCCGAAATTGTCTGCATTCATGATCGCTCTTGTGATTGCCGAAAGGGCGGCAGGATCATTCATTTTTTCATGAAGATCATAGGCATAGTTATGGAAGTCTTTTAGGAGTGTATCAATGCGGGAAAGATCGGTCAACGCAATGGTAGAACTGTCCGCACTGCCGATATCCTCACAGGCAGCATAATAGCTGTCGCAGATCACTTTGCCAAGCTGCCCACCATCTGCGTTCGGTTTTTCGGCGAGATAATTGCCGATGGCAGTATAGTCCCAGCCGTAACCGGGCTCGATTTCCTCGGAGGCAACCATATATCTTGCGTGGGTCGCAAGGATTGCTGCCGTCTCCACTGTACTCATGAGGCATGCGTCAAAACCGATGAACTCAAACTGATCTGTCATCTCGTCAAAGATGCTGTAAAGGGCTGCATCGATATCACGCAGTGACAGGCTGTTGTCGGTAAATTCGTCGAAACAGACGCCGCCGATACTGCCGCTGCCGTGATTCCAGAGGATCAGTCCCATCTTGGCAGCGGGATATTCTCTGATACCCCATCGCAGAAAATCGACCAGCGTGTCGCTGCTGCCCATATCCGCTGCTGGCTGTTCATCGACGATCCAGAGAGAACCATCCTCCACAAGCAGCCGCATATTTTTATCCGGATCAATGTCATAATACCAGCTCTGTGTACCGCCTGTCTGGATGACAAAACGGACCTGTTCACTGTTTGTGGCCTGCAGCATTTCATCAAGATCAAAGGAAGCCATCTGATAATCTGTTTCAAGATCGGTTCCGCAGAGATAAACAAATATGGTCCAGGTTCCGTCCGGTCCCATGGGGGCATTCTTTTCCCGTGTTCTGCGGTTGATCTGCAAGACATCTGCGCCGTTAGCAGTCCCATTCCCTGTCGGCGTCAGCGGCGGGGCGGTCTGATCATGCTGACCGTTATCTGACGGTTTGACGGCTGACTGCGGCAGGCCGAGGCCCTGCCCGTTGTGTGTCTGATTCCATGCGGGTACAGTTTCCTCGGTATCCCATACCTCGGACCATATATCATCGCAACTGCAGAAGATAAGACACATAAGTGCAAGCAGTAGGGCAGCCGCTCGTTTCAGTTTCATGATCATCACGCTCCTTTAATTGACAGTATACCATAATTCCATGGAGAATGCAACGGAAATATTGTTTTTTCAAAGATTATCTTCTTCACATAGCAAGAAAAATCCCTTAAATTCCGATGCGGAATTTAAGGGATCATGGCAGCTTAATCGAGATATTCGCCGATGACTTTGCACAGGGTGATATCGCCGTCTTCTGCTTTTACGCACAGCGTGTTCTCTTGACCTGCAGCAAGCAGAACGGTCTCATATCCTTCACCGCCGATCAGATTGATGAGGGACAGATCTTTGCCGTTGACAAAGATGCGGATACGGGTATGAGCCTGTTCTTTACAGGTGAAACGCAGCTGAACACGGGCACCGTCTTTGCCGTCAATGTCGTCGATCTTCATGCCGTCAGCAGTCAGCGTATCTCCTGCCGTCTTTTCATCTAGGGGGACAGCGGGAAGTTCTGGTTCTGCGGTTTCCAGTGCAGGAATACCG
>JAKSPR010000215.1 GCA_024404655.1 Clostridia bacterium
CAGATATCGTTTCAAGGGCGGGGAGCAGCACAGTATCGCTGTTGATTTTGCAAACGACGGTCTGTATATTCCGCGGCTGCGCGGCAAAGCATCCGGTACTGTCCGCCGGGTGGATGAACAGACCCTGTCCGCCGAAATGGTGCTGTCCGGCATCACGCTGTACTTTTTCATCCGCTGTGAAGGCGGGAAAACTGCGGAACTCTTCATGGGAGAAAAGCTCTATGACGATGATTCTCTGACCCTTGCAGAGCCCGAAGATATCCGTTTCGGCGGTATCTTCCGAACGGAGGGAGACTGTGAACTCCGCGTATCCATCTCTGCGGTCAGCATGGCGCATGCGGAAGAACTGCTTGCGGATGAATCCCGTTCTTTTTCAGAGATCCGTGCGGATGCAGACAGAATCTGGGAACAGATGCTGTCCCGCATCGAAATCGAGACGGACGATCAAAGAGAACTTGAGATCTTCTATTCCAATTTCGATCACACGCTTATAAAGCCTGTCGATCTGTCGGGTGAGGCATTTCTGTTCCGGGAAAAGGCGCAGCCTTTTGTCACGGACGTTGCAACCATGTGGGATATCTATAAAACACAACTGCCGCTTCTGTTCATGCTGTACCCGGAGATTTCCGAAAAACTGCTTCACACCTTCCTGCAGTTCGGAAAAGAGTACGGTTATTATCCCCACTGCATGCTTGTGTCCGGCAATATGGGTATCGAATCAAAGCAGGCACGGATGCTGGCGGAATTTTCCATCTGCGATGCCTATTACCGCGGTGTAAAGGCAGATTATCCGGCGCTGCTGGCGCTTTCAGAAAAGGACGCAGAGCGCTATCCCGATTTCTTCTCGGAGGGAGGCTGTGAAATGTCCTCCCACACCCTTGATATGGCAGAAGCCTTTTCGTCTTTATCCAAACTGGCTGCAGTTTTGGGCGACACTACCCGCGCGGGGAAATTTGCGGAATACGGAACCTATGCCGCCAAAGCCTTTGATGATGACGGCATGATGCGCGCCGATTCGTGGTACTATGAGGGCAACCGCTATAATTATTCCTTCCGTCCTGCCCATGACAGAGCAGCGAGAATCCGCGCGGCGGGCTCTCTTGCAAACCTGCAGAAGGAAGCAGAGCGCTTTTTCGGCTTTACAGAGCCTGAAAATTTCGATTCCCGTTTTGAGGGTTTCAATAACGAAACCGATATGGAAGCTCCGGCATTCCTTCATGAAGTCGGTCTGCGGGATCGGATGTGTGAGGTCATCCGCTCCGGCCTTGACTGTATGTTTACAACAGGCATCGGCGGAATCCCCGGCAATGCTGACAGCGGCGGCCTGACAGCCTGCTATCTCTGGAATGTCCTCGGACTGTTCCCGCTGACCGGACATGACCGTGTCATTCTGGGAACGCCCCGCTATGCAAAAGCGGTCATGCATCTGCCCGGAGGAAAAGACCTTACGATTGAGCGCACCGGCGGGGACAGTATTTATCCGGCATCTGTCTCCATCGACGGTGATGATCTGCCGGATTTTGAAATCTCCGCATCCCGTCTGCAAAAAGGCGGCACATTGCGGTTCATCATGAGATAACGCAAGATCATATCAGACAGGAGGAACACGACATGTACTTACAGCACCTGTATCCGATGCCGAAATCCTTTTCCGAAAAAGATGACATCGCCTATCGTTTCGGTGCAGAGGAAGCACTGTTCTGCACCTTTGCCCTATCCGAGGTAGCTGCCGGACGCATGAAAGCGCTCTGGAACCGATTCTGCATGACTGCTTCGGCGTTGACGATCAGAACAATCAGCGGTTCCGGATTTGTCTGCCGACTTGGCAGCGGCGGAACTGAAACGGAACCTGTACTGCAAAGCGATGATACCTATTGTCTCCGGGCCGCGGGCGGCAGCGTCATCCTGAAAGCAAAAGACGAAAAGGGTGTTTTTGCGGGTTTTATGACCCTTTTGCAGCTGATCTGCCCGGATGATCTTTCCGAAGGACACGAAGCGTTTTCCATAGCGGAAACGGAGATTCATGATGCCCCTGCCGTGGGCTTCCGTTCGGTCCATCTGTGCATTTTCCCGGAGAGCAGCCCTGTCACCATCGAAAAAGCCATCCACATGGCGGGATTCCTCAAAATGACCCATGTGGTTCTGGAATTCTGGGGAACCTATCCCTACCGCACACTGCCGTCTCTGGCATGGCGGGGAAAATCGCTGACGGATGATCAGGTAAAATCCTTCATCGACCTCATTCACAGCTACGGCATGGAGGTCATTCCGATGATCAACCATTTCGGCCATGCGTCCTCGTCCCGCGTCGCCTTTGGACGTCATACACTTCTGAATGCAGAACCCCGCCGGGCGAAGCTCTTTGAGCCGGATGGCTGGACGTGGTGTTTATCAAACCCCGATACTTATAAGCTTTTATCCGAAATGCGGGCAGAACTTCTGGAGGTCTGCGGTGCGGGTTCTTATTTCCACCTGGGTTTTGATGAGGCCTATTCCTTTGCAACCTGCCGCTCCTGCCGTGCTCGTGTCAGCTATGAGCTTCTGGCAGAGTATGTCAATCACCTGACCGAGGACCTTTCAGCCGCAGGTCGGCGCCCGATCCTCTGGCATGATGAGTTCATAAACGCTGCCGACTTTGGCGGAAAGATCCGCTCTGCTGTGGTCGCAAACGGTCAGACGCACAATACATATCCCGCCATCGACCGGATTGACCGCCGCGTCATCATCGCCGACTGGCAGTATGAGTACCGGAACGAGGAAAATGTCACCTCCGCTTATTTCATGGAAAAGGGCTTTGATGTCATTCTCTGTCCCTGGGACGATATGGAAAATATCCGTTCCCTCATTTCCAATGCCAAGGACCTGAATGCCTATGGCGTCATGCTCACCACATGGGATCATCTGCCCGGTTATCTCCCCCGCTTCCCGGCAGCAGCCGATATGCTGTGGAGGGCCGATCACAGCATGGCAGAAATCTGCAGAACGGAGTCAGCATCCCTGCTGCGTACCCTGTGTGATGCCGAAGGTGACTTTGACCGCGCAGGCTGGCGCTATTATGAAGTTCTTGAATAACGACGGGAATACGAAGACCCCCGATGCTGTGAAAAGCATCGGGGGTCCTTTCTCTGATCGGGGAGAGTTTAGTATTCCAGTACAACACATTCATGGCACTGCAGCTTCGGGATGGTAAAGCGGACAACGCCGTTTTCTTTGGTAAAGGGAAGCGTCTCACCGCCGGTCACGGTGCGGACAACTTTGATATCCTCGTCGATTCTGATCTCTGCGGGAATATCGTAGAGCGGCAGGATTTCGTCGATGATCTCCGCTTCGCCACGCTTGCAGGGGGAGGCGTAGGTCATGTTGAGGCAGTAGCGGTTTTCCTCGGGCTGTCTGATGAGACGGCAGCGGCCTTCGGAGAACAGCCTGACCTTGCAGGGATTGTCAAAAATCAGTGCAAGCGCCGAGAGGAAGAATCTGCGGTGGAAAATGGAACCGACACGCTTGTAAATGACGGGAATATCATGCGCGAGCCAGACAAGATTTCCTTTCTTTGCCATGGCGGGATAACGGACGCCGTTTTTGTCGTAGGGCGTATTTCTGTGGCTGCAGAAATGACCGTAGGTACGGGCAAAGAAAGAATCCATGACCTCGGCATAAACCTCGGCGTCGATCTTATCCGCGTGCATCGCTGCCTGATAGCAGAGGAACGGTGTGCGGGGGAGTTCCTCGGAAAGACCGTTTCCGATCTGGATGTAGTCGCTGGGCATTTCGCTTGCACGGGGATTTTCAAGGCCGCAGTCCAGAAGGAATTTTCCGTCGCGGACAATGGAATTGCCGACCGCCAGCACTTTGCCGCCGGAGGTAAGATATGCTTTCAGGGCGGAAACCTGCGTGTCATCAAGATGAATGCCTGCGGGCAGGATGACTGTTTCATAATCGGCAAAGGAGGCATCAGTCAGAAGCTCAAAGTCGATCTGGTTTTCGATGAGAATATCGGAAATGCCGCTGTTCTCATCGCGGTCCGGGGACATGAAAACGCCCAGCTTCGCAGTGGAAAGACCGCCGTAGCAGTAGGACTCAATCTGCTCCAGATAAGAATACGCATAACCGATATTATCATAGGTCTGCTCATCCATGAGGCCGTCGGGGTACATCTGGTCACCGACGGAGCAGGCAGCGCCGTACAGCGCCATAGTGGAAACTTCATACCGCAGTGCTTCCTTGGTCTTGAAGCCGCCGAATTCACCCCAGTCGAGGTGGAATTTACCGGTCATGCCGAGGAAATGCTTTCCCGTGCGGGAGAAGAACTTTGCGTTCAGCGGCATCTTGTTGTAGCCGCCCCACGCGGTAGGAAGGTCTTCCATCTCAAAGTGCGTGGAGTAGGGATGATACTCGGGCTGATAGGGGTCTGCACCGCCGGAGTTGAAGAAGATCGTTGCATCGGGATGATGCTTGTGAAGGATCTTTGCGCATTTCTCCATGAAAGCGATGTGCTTTTTGCGGTAGTAGGTCCATGCATCGGCGTCATTGGTCGGATCGAGACCTTCGGCACGCATCCCCTTGACACATTCGTCACAGTAGCAGGGACCGCGGACAAAAACGATATCATAGAACAGACCGTCCAGCTCCTTGTAGCGGCCTGCGACTTCTTCTGTAATATCATAGATATGTTTGCAGTAGCTGCCGTCGTTTAAGCACATATCAATCCAGCAGCAGTTGGGCTTCGGAGTGTCTTCCGACGCATAGAAATTATAGGAACCGGAAATGCTGCCGTCCTTTTTGCGTGCCGTCCATTCGGGATGTGCGACCGCATCACCGTGGGACCAGCCTGCGGTGATATAGACAGGGCAGCGGACGCCGATCTCATGGGCAGCGTCGATCATAGCTCCGGTCAGATCAAAATCAAGTGTAGGATGCTGCACGCCGACCTTAGTCGGATAGTAGCAGAGACCGTGATGGCATTTTGCAAAAACGGTGATGCTGTTGATGTGGCCCGCTTTCAGCGCGTCCTGAAACTGCTTTTTGTCAAAGCGGGAGCCAACGCCGGGCATCAGCGGCGAGGTGTGAAAGTCCAGATGGACCTGGCGCTTGGGACGCGCCGGAATCTCCGGATGATTCATGTGATATGCCTCCTTGAAATAAAATATAGATATCAGTCTGTACCGAGAAGTACATC
>JAKSPR010000216.1 GCA_024404655.1 Clostridia bacterium
CAAACCCTGCCGTATCAGTTAAGCCGGAGGTACCAATGAAAAAACGCCATACATCCCCTGCCCTGTATCTATGCGTTTTCCTTTGTCTATTTGTTATTTTCTGCGTCACAGGATGCAGTGGGCAGGCTCATGAAACGGATATAGATCCTACCCCCGTCGTCTGCGGGATGAACGTGATCACGGCAGCAGAAGCCGGGAATATCACAGAGGGGCTCCAGATATCGGAAAAACCGGTGCCGGAGATCACCGCCCATCCGGGAGCTGCGCCGGAGGACTCCCATATCATACCCTGTGCCGACAACGAGATCAAACCGACCTATTATCTTCCCCTTGACCCGGATACGGAATTATGGGATGACCTGACGCTGGAAATTCCCGGCTGTACGCTCTATCTGGTCTCCGATACCTATCCGAACAAGAAAGCCTCCCTTGCCGACAACCGGCGGTACCGACTGATCTACTGCGGGGCGCACTATTATGGAGAAGCGTATCTCTATTTCACCGGCATGCCGATGTTGACTGTCAATCTGACCAAAAGCGGCAGCCGCGTCGATCGGACCGATATCGGGGACAAACCGAGCAACATGCACTTTTCCTACTATGACGGCTGCGACGCCGCAACCGGAGAAATTACCTCGGCAGTTTGTTCGGGAAAGATCCACATCCGCGGTGACACCTCGCGAGGGTACGAAAAGCACTCCTTCCGGTTCTCGCTCTATAAAGACGATACCATGACCGAGCAGAAGAATCTTTCCATGTGCGGTCTGCGCAAGGATGACGACTGGATTCTGAACGCCATGTATCAGGAGGAAACCAAGGTCCGGGATATGCTGTGCTACGGGATCTGGGAAGATCTGGACGGCGATCACTATGGTG
Source organism: Clostridia bacterium (assembly GCA_024404655.1). Lineage (GTDB taxonomy): Bacteria > Bacillota > Clostridia > Oscillospirales > CAG-272 > RGIG3925. Next base: position 877 of record JAKSPR010000216.1, read on the forward strand.
ACGGGACGGTTCTCGGTACCCGGATGCGGTATGTGGAGCTGATCATCGGAGGCAAATACTGGGGTCTGTACGGTCTCTGTGAGCCGCCGGATGCCAAGCAGTTCGGTATGAACGAGGAACATCCCGGCAGTATCTGCAAGATCAGTTCCTGGGAGGTCCCCTCGGTCAAGGATATCCAGAATGCCATCAAGCGAAAGTCCAACACCGTTGCCCGGGTGGAGCTCAAATACCCCGATGAAGTCACGGTGGACGGGTGGAAGCCGTTTATGGACTTCCTCGAAACCGCATACGAGGGTTCCTCAAACTATTTTGACAAGAACATCGGCAAAGTCATGGATGTTGACAATATGCTGAAGTTCTGGGTCTTTCTGAATGTCTGCTCAGCCGAGGACAGCCATTTCAAGAACATGTGCGTGGTCTCCCGCGCCGATGACGGCAAGGTGCTCCTAGTGCCCTGGGACTGCGATATTTCCTTCGGCATCAGCTGGCAGCAGCCGACCTATCTGCATCTTTACCACAATCCCGACCGGACCTTCACCGGGATTTACAACCAGAAATCCACGGAACGGCTGGTGCGGCGCAATCCGGAAGATGCCGATGCGAAACTGAAAGCCCTCTGGGGAGAACTCCGGGGCAGCTGGCTGACGGAGAAAGAACTCATCCGGCGGGCGCGCTCCTACTTTGCTTATATCAATGAGACCGGCGCTATGGCGCGCAACCATCAGAGATGGGAAAGGAGCGGCTATATCGACAATCTCGATTATCTGGAAGAATACATTCATGCAAGACTTCCCTACCTTGACAAATACATAAAGGATCTCGGAAAATAAAACGATCCCGCATCCTGCGAAAAACAGGATGCGGGATTATTCTTTATCGGATATGATCAGCAGACCGCGCCGTCGATGGCAGCGGTTTTGCCGTCAAGGATCACGCGGCGGACCTTTGCGGTAATCTCAAACAGATTACCGTCACAAAGGATGATATCGGCGTCCTTTCCGACTTCGAGAGAACCGACGCGGCCTTCCACCCCGATGTGGCGGGCAGCATTGATGGTAACGGCACGGAGGGCGTCAAAGGGATCCATACCGGCACGGATGGCCATTCCGGCACAGAGCGCCAGCTGATCCTCGCCCGTGACGGGGGAATCAGTAATGATGGAGACCGGGATGCCCGCTTTTGCAAGGATTCCGGGGGTCGCATAAGTACGATTGGCAAGTTCGGATTTGCTGGCACCGCTCATGATGGGACCGACGGCTACCGGGAAACCGGAGCGTTTGACCTCATCGACGATCAGATGACCTTCGGTGCAGTGCTCCAGCGTCATGCGGACACCGAATTCCTTTGCGATGCGAATTGCGGTACAGATATCATCCGCACGGTGAGCGTGGGCTTTCAGCGGGATCTCGCCGCGCATGACGGGCAGCAGAGCATGGAGCTTCATATCAAAGCCGGGACGCTTGGAAACATCTTCCCCCGCTGCGTCCAGTTTTTCCATATATTCTTTTGCTTTGAACAGCATCTCCCGCAGCTTGGCGGCGGTGGTCATGCGGGCACTGATGCCCTTGCCGGAATAGCAGCGCTTGGGGTTTTCGCCGAAGGCGCATTTCATGGCTGCGGATTCCAGCAGCACCATATCGTCCACGCACCGGCCTCTTGTCTTGACGGCAACAAAGGTACCGCCGAGGACATTGGAACTGCCGGGACCTGCACAGACCGTAGTAACACCAGCTGCCAGAGCCTTCGGGATCGCCTGATCCTGAGGGCTGAAGCTGTCGATACCGCGCATCTGCGGTGTGACGGCGTCGCCGTATTCGTTATAGTCCTGTCCGACCGGGCCAAGACCGTAATTGTCAAGACCGATATGACAGTGCGCTTCCACAAGACCGGGATAGATGTTCAGTCCCCGGGCGTCGATGATCTCTTCGCTTTCTGCGGTAAGATTTTCACCGATCGCAGCGATTTTTCCGTCTTTTACAAGAATATCGGCAATATAGGGTTCACCGTGTACGGCATCATGGATCAGACCATTTTTAATCAGCATGGCAGTCTCCTTATCAGTCAAAATCTTCAATGCGCCATTCGTCATGCCAGCGGAGCTCCGGTTTGACGTCGGCGTTCAGGGTGACAGGCAGCCAGACATAATCCGCCTGAGAGGCATTGGCGACCAGAGGAAGAGGATGAGCAAAGGTATCGGCAAGTGCTTTTGCCTCTTTTCCCTTACCGCTGAACAGCAGCGTGAACCATGGGCCGATCTCATCGTAGGTATGCTCGTTTGCGTTGACAAGCCAGCGGTCGGCGCAGGCGATATAGAGATTCTTTTTGCCCTGCACGCGGAAGACGCTGGAAATCTGGCTGTGGAAGGAAGTATGGCTGTCATCACCCACATGGGGATCGCCGAGCACGGTAAAGGGTCCGTGCCAGGTATCGGCGACAGCGACCTCGGAGGGATTCGGATAGTATCCGGTGGTGCCGGAGGTGAACAGATAATGCTTGCTTCCGATCATGAAATGAGCGGGTGCTTCTCTGACGAAGGGAGGCCCGTCATGATGGGGGAAATGGGTGGAATAGTAGCCGGTGACATCGGTGTAGTCGTCGTTCAGGTCGGCGCAGATGAGTTCACTGTGGACGCGCTCGAAGTACCAGTAGGCCTTGCCGTCGTCGGCCTTGACGAGGTCAAAGTCACCGCTGCTCATGCCGAAGGGCTTCACGCCCTCGCGGACGATGGTATACGGACCGAGAATATTGTCCGCTGTGAGGACGGTCATATCCTGGGTATTGTCCCGTTCCATGATCTTCAGCCACGCGACGTATTTTTTGGTCTTTTCGTTATATAGGATATGGGGGCGGTCCATGAAGCGCTTGGGGTGGAGCGAGGATTCGGGATCATCCACGTTCGGCGGGATGATCAGTCCTCTGTCTTCCCAGTTATAAAGGTCACGGGAGGAATAGCAGCGGACACCGTAGTGCCAGACGCCGTCCTCGCCGTTGGTCTTTTCCTTGTTCTCGCCGTACCAGTAATAGACACCGTCAATATACATGACGGAACCGCCGTGCGCCTGGATGCGGTTTCCGTTGGTATCAAGCCATACCTGACCCGGTCTGATTGCATTGTAAGCCATGACAAAAACTCCTTTTTGCATATTTGGTTGTGTTTATTGTATCATGGATGCACCTGCTTGTCAACCATTTTTCTGCCGGTTCCGCGATGCCGTGATATCCATTTGCCATTGTGTCAAATCATGCAAACCGGATTTGACGATAATAACAAAATTACATGACTTTCCTATATCTTATTGACTTTTCCGTGAGGTTTGTTTATAATAATATTATATTATTTTCCCAATTTTTCTATATCTGGAAAGGAATCCTGTCCTATGGAAATCACAACAAAATCAAGACGACTTCGTATTGCTGCATGGATCCTCGGTGTACTGACCGTTCTTCCTGCTGCTGTCTCCTGCGGTGATACTGCCACAGCTCCGTCACCGGATGCACAGACCCAGGCCAAAGAAAACGTTACGGTAGAAGAAGCTGAAACGGAAAACCCGAATGTTGCCGGTATCCGCAACACCCTTGCCAAACTGGAAGGAAAAGATTACGGCGGTGTTGATTTCGTCATCATGGACAGATCCGCAGAAGCAAACCCGAACTGGGTCGCCATCGACGTTTTCAGTGAAGGTGAGAACGGCGACACCATCAACGATGCTGTCTACCAGAGAAACAGAGCACTGGAAGAAAATCTGAATATCCACATCAAAGATATGCAGGAAAAGATCCCCTCTACCACAGCAAAGAAGCTCGTTACCGCGGGTGACAGCGCATTTGATCTGATGACCGATGGTCTGAACGATATCGGTTCCATCGTCTCCTCCGGATGCCTGATGAATCTGGACGACGTTCCCGGTCTGCAGCTTTCCAACCCCTGGTGGGACCAGCAGATGAACGCCGAGCTTTCTGTTGCAGGCAAGCACTTCTTCTGCACCGGTGATATCTCCATCATGGATAACTACGGTACATGGTGCTTCATGTTCAATAAGACCCTTGCACAGAACTATGACCTGCCGGACTTCTACCAGCTTGTCCGTGACGGCAAGTGGACCTTTGATGCCATGTATGACGCTGCCAAGCAGGTTGCTTTCGACCTCGACGGCAACGGCAAGATGGAAGAAGACGATCAGTGGGGGCTTTATACCGAAGATTACAACAACTACGCTTTCTTTGCAGCAGGCAACGAAAAGATCATTCAGAAAGACAAAGACGATATGCCGATCCTCGCCGAATAC
>JAKSPR010000217.1 GCA_024404655.1 Clostridia bacterium
GCGGGCAGAAATCGCAGCCTTCTGCGACCGCATCCATGAAAAATACGGTTATCTTCCCCTGTTCCTCCCCATGCACGATCCCATGGACAACGCCGTCAACCGGGAATGTGCCGCTATGTGCAAATGTCCCACGCTGTTCGCCTCCGGCCTTTCGGGCAGCGAAATGCTCTCGATCCTCTCCCGCATGGAGTTTACCGCCGCCATGCGTCTTCATACTCTGATTTTCAGTACCGCAGTCGGCACACCCTCCATCGGTCTTGCCTATGACAGCAAGCTGGAAGCCTATCTGAATGCAACAGGACAGCCCCTTGCCGGGGAAAATGTCACCACGGAAATCCTTGTCTCCATGGCTGACAGCATCATTGCTGACAGAGCACATATCCATGACACGTTGCTTTCCGGGAAAGCCGGACAGATCGCCGCTGCCGGACAGGATGCCAAAGACGTCTTTGATCTTCTGAACAAAGGAGCACATACATGATCCGCTTCATTTACGGTCCCACCGGCTCCGGAAAAACGACACGCATCACAGAGGAGATCCGGGAAAAACTGAAAAACGGTGCGCAGGTGATCCTGCTCTGCCCGGAGCAGGAAGCCGTCATTGCGGAACGGAAGCTGACGGAAGAACTGCTTGGCAGAGTTCCGACCGAAAATCTGGAAGTCCTCAATTTCGGACGCCTGCCGGAGCGCATTTTCCGGCTGTACGGTGGTCTGACCACTCAGGATATCGGGGAAGGCGGACGCAGGCTCATCATGCGGAGGGCCCTTGCCTCTGTCGGACCGGAGCTCACCCAGTACAGGGAGGCGGCTGACGATCCCTCCATGGTGGATAAACTCTTGTCCGTTGTCTCCGAATTCAAGATGTGCTGTATCTCCCCCGCCGATCTGGAAGAAACCGCGCGGGTACTGTCAGAGGACAGCGGCCGGACGCGGTTATGCGACAAACTGGATGATTTTGCGGTCATCTATGCGTATTATGAGCAGCTGCTCCACAAGAACTATCACGACCCGGAGGACATGCTTGCGCATCTGGAATCCGTTCTGTCAAAGGACGGCGGCGCTTTCTTTGACGGAAAAGAAATCTATCTTGACGGTTTCCACGGCTATACGGCCCAACAGTATACGATTATCCGCCGGATGATCTCCCGTGCGGCTTCCGTGACCGTCTCCCTTGCCTGCCGCTGGGGCGGGGTACGGGAGCCCATGCTGCGCCGTGTCTATGAGACGGAGGACCGCCTGTATTCTCTCGCCCGGGATGCCGGAATCGTACCGGAGCATCTGGTACTCACGGAAAACCTCCGCACGGAGAAACCCGCCCTGCGGTTCTTACGTGATCATCTCTGGTCGGTTGGGGAAACAGAGACGATTCCCGCCGACGGTGCGGTCCGGGTATTCAGCTGCACCGATCCTTTTGCGGAAGCAGAAGCTATTGCGCTTGACATCCGGCACAAGGTTATGGAGGGCTGCCGCTACCGGGATATCACCGTGATTCTGCGGGATGTCAGTCAGTATGAGGGCATCCTTGACATCATGATGGAGAAATACGGGATCCCTGCCTATATGGCACGCCGCTCGGCAGTACAGTCGAAGCCGTTTTTCCGGTATCTCCATTGTCTTTTCTCCATTTACACCTACCGCTACAGAAAGCAGGACGTCATCGGCCTGATCAAAACGGGTCTGACCGGACTTGACGAGCGCGATACGTTCCTTTTTGAAAATTACATCACCACATGGAATCTGTCCGGCTCCCGCATTACGGAAGATGAGGACTGGACCATGCATCCTCAGGGCTACCGCGAAACTGTCACGGAAGACGACCTCGCTGCCCTTGCTGCAGCCAACCGTGTCCGCCGGTGTCTCACGGAGCAGCTGGAGCCCTTCTTTTCCCGCATGCGGGCAAAGAAGAACGCAACCGTTCTGGATATTGCAGGCTGGCTCTTTGACTTTCTGGAATCAGCGGGGATTCCCGCACAGCTTGACCGGATCGCAGAAGATGAGCGGGAGATGGGAGACCTCTCCGGCAGTGAAGAAACCGCACAGCTCTGGGACATTTTCGTTTCGTCCCTTGACACCCTTGTCACGACTGCGGGGGATCTCCCCTGTCTTGCGGCGGACTTCATGGATCTCTATGATCTTCTGATTGCAGACCTCGATATCGGTTCCATTCCTGCACGCAGTGATGAAGTCGTCATCGGTGACGCCTCCCTCCTGCGTCCGGACAACGCCTCCCATATCTATCTCATGGGGGTAACGGACGGCGCGTTCCCAATGACCCCCGCGGAAGACGCGCTGTTCTCCGACTATGAAAAAGAAATTCTGCGGGACAACGGCATGGAACTTTCCCAGGATACCGAGGGACAGATGAAAGACGAACTGTTCCACTTCTACTCTGCCGCCTGTGCCGCAAAGGAGCAGCTGACCGTCTCCTATCCCTGTGCCGACCTTTCGGGGAAATCCTTCCGTCCCTCCATCGGTGCGGAGCGGATTCTTGCCATGTTCTCCGATGTGAAGCCCGAAAATCCTGCGGAACTTCCCCCGGAATACGGTCTTGTCACTGAAAATTCCGCCTTTGAGATCATGGCCTATTCGGAGCACACGCCTCTGGGTCAGGCGCTTTATGACTATTTCCGGGACAAAGCCGCAGATGATCCTGTCCTTTCCGAAAAGCTGAAAGCGCTGGACGAGCCGCTGACCGCACGGCACAATCAGCTCTCCCGCCGCTCCGTCAACGCCATCTTCGGTGAGGACCGCATCATCAGCATGTCCCAGTCGCGGCTGGAATCCTATGTCAAATGCCATTTCCGCTACTTCTGCGATTATATTCTCCGACTGCAGGAGCAAAGACGGGCTGTCTTCGGCTCCGCCGATATCGGCAGTTTTGTCCATGCCGTACTGGAAGGTTTTGTCAATCACTATAACGATGCGGAAGAAAAAGAAAAGATGCGGGATCCTCTCTACCTTGACGGTGTGATCAGCGCACTGGTCGAGCAGTATGTGTCCTCCGTTTCCCATACTGCCGAGGGCACCCGCCAGCCAATGCGCGTAAAACACCTCATCGGACGGCTGAAACGACAGGCTACGGTCATCGTAAAAAAGCTCATTTCGGAATTTGAGCACAGCGATTTTCTCCCCCGGGATGTGGAGCTTACCATCGGTGCCGACGACGGAAAATCCATTCCCGCTCTGCGCATCGACAGCGCGGACGGCTTAAAGGTCCGTCTGACAGGAAAAATCGACCGCGTGGACACCTATGAAAAGGACGGAAACACCTATCTGCGCGTGGTCGACTACAAGACCCATGTCAAGGATTTCAAGGTCGAGGATATCAAGCTCGGTCTGAACATGCAGATGCTTCTGTATCTTTTCTCCGTCTGGAAGAACGGCGGAGGTCATTATCCGGGAGAACTGACCCCGGCGGCCATCCACTATACCGCCGCTGCGCCCAATGAGCAGACCGTAAACACCGTGCCCTCAGCCGATGAAGCGGAAGCTGCCGCCGAGCGCGCCATTGATTCCAAAGGACTATATATTGACGACCGGGAGATCCTCCACGCCATGGACTACAGCTGGCCGGATGATCTCTGCAAAAAGGACGGCTCCTTCAAATCAAGTGCTTCCGTCCAGTCTCTGGAGGAATTCGGACGACTGCTCGGAGATACCCAGGAAATCGTTCTCTCCATCGTGCGCGAAATGAAGGACGGCAACGCCGACGCCGTTCCGATTTCTAAAACTCACCCCGAAGCCAAACTCACCCCCTGTGACTACTGCGGCATGAAACCGATCTGCCGCGGCAGTATGAGCCATGTATGAGGATTCCGGAAGAAAGGATGTGCTATCGCCATGCGTCAGCTTGAAGAAAAATGGACCCCTGCCCAGAAGGATGCCATCCGGTCACGAGGCGAAACGCTGCTGGTTTCTGCGGCTGCGGGATCAGGCAAAACGGCGGTCCTGACGGAGCGGATCATTGACAGGCTCCTTGATGAGGAAAACCCTCTCGATCTGTCCAGGATTCTGGTCGTCACGTTTACCAAAGCCGCGGCAGGAGAGCTCAAATCCCGTATCCGGGACGCACTGAACCGGGAGATCGCCAAAGCCCCGGACAATCACCGTCTCCGCACACAGCTCTTAAATGTCGGACGTGCGAAGATCAGTACCATCGACAGCTTTTGTCTTGATCTGATCCGTACCAATTTTGCCGCCCTCTCCCTGTCGCCGAAGGTCTCTGTCGCCGATGAAGCTCAGGCAAAGCTGCTTGCCAAAACCGTCATGGAAGGGCTGATCGACGATCATTTTGACGGCCTTATCACCGATGAGACAAACTTCATTCCGGACTTCGGGGACCTCTGTGATCTGTTCGTCACCACCCGCTCCGCAGAAGAGCTTGCCAAGGTGCTGCTTGAGCTTTATGACAAAGTAGATAATTTTGAAGACGGCATCCTGTGGCTGAAAAAACAGGCAGAAAACCTTGATTTCTACGCCGATGCGGATTTCCTTGCAAAGGACAATCCCCTCTCCGCCCCCCTCCGCAGCCGTCTGACTGCATGGACGGAAGCAGGAGATGCATTCTATCAGCGCGCCGGACTGTTCTTAACCGATTACCCCGAATATGCAAAGAACTACGGGGAATCGTTTTCCTATATGGGCGGATGGTTTTCCCATCTGCATACTCTGCTTTCCGACGGTGCGTCCTATGATGCCGTGCGACAGCATTTTGCAGGTGTTGTGAAAATCCCGTCTCTGAAAGGCGTGCGCGGAGACAAGGCAAGCCCGGAAAGCATCCGGTTCAAAGAAACCCATCAATCCTACGCGGATCAGCTGAAAAACGAATTCCGCGACCGCTTCTTCTCAATGTCTCAGGGAGATATCGCCGCGATGAATCATCGTCAGGCCCTTGTCATCGACGGCTTATACCGTCTGCTCTCCCTGTTTGAAAACCGTCTGACCGAGGAAAAGCGCAGACGGCAGATTCTGGATTTCGGCGATATGAAGCGGTATGCCCTGCGCCTCCTCTGGGATGGAGAACGGAACTGTCCCACCGAAGCGGCGCGGCAGGAAGCGCTGAAATACGACGAAATCTACATCGACGAATATCAGGATGTCAGCCCGGTACAGGACCGGATTTTCTCATCCATTGCAAACAAGGATAACCGTTTCATGG
>JAKSPR010000218.1 GCA_024404655.1 Clostridia bacterium
TTGCTGGCTGCTGCCTGCGGCAGTTCTTGCAATGACTGTCAATACAGCATTCAGTCATGCGGGTATAACGATTCTTGCCTACCTGCCGTCCGGAAATCCTCTGACACTGGAAAGCATCATCGGAGGTGCCCAGACAGGGCTGCTTCTCATCACAGTGCTTGTGTGGTTTTCCTGTTTTCATAAGGTCATGACCGCGGATAAGTGGATTTGTCTGTTCGGCCGTATCATACCCGCGCTGAGCCTGCTTTTCAGTATGACTCTGCGTTTCATCCCGAAACTATCCGATCAGTATCGGATGGCAGCAGAGGCACAGAGAGCGCTCGGTATGGGAATAGAGGAAGGCGGCTTTGTTCGGCGTATGAAAAACAGTGCAGCCGTGCTCTCCATCATGTTGACATGGTCCCTTGAAAACGCTGTTGAGACTGCGGATTCCATGAAAAGCCGCGGTTACGGTCTGCCGGGGAGAACGGCATATACCGTCTACCGTCTTGACCGCAGAGGCAAAGAACTTCTGTGCCTGATCGCCGCACTCACTGGATTTGTCCTGTCCGGAATGCTGGCGGGAGGACTGTCTTTCCGCATATACCCGACGATCCGCGCGGCGGAGCTGTCGCCGCTTCATATTGCTCTGCAGATCGCCGTGTTCGTTCATGTCCTGATTCCGGTCATCCTTGATATTTTGCAGGACCGGGCAATGAACGAAGCTCAGAGAAAAACCACGATAGGAGAAGGAGGAGAAAACCCATGACGGAGCCATTTTCCATCACAGAATTTGAGATCCGGAATCTGACCTTCACCTATCCGGAGCGCAGGATGCCCGCCCTGTCCTCCGTCAGCATGACCGTACAGAAAGGGGAGTTCCTTGTTCTTCTTGGCCCATCTGGCTGCGGAAAATCAACGCTTCTGCGGCATCTGAAAACCGTGCTTACGCCGCACGGTACAAGAAGCGGTGAGATCTTATTTGAGGGGAAAGTGCTTGACACACAGGATTTCCGTACCCAGAGCGCGCGTATCGGATATGTGCATCAGTCCCCGGACGATCAGATCGTCACCGATAAAGTATGGCATGAGCTTGCTTTCGGCGCAGAAAGTCTTGGATTCGATCCTGCATATATCCGCCGCCGGACCGCGGAGACGGCCTCATTCTTCGGCATCCAGACATGGTTTCATAAGGATGTCAGGGAACTGTCCGGCGGACAGAAACAGCTTCTGAATCTTGCATCCGCTATGATCTCCGATCCCAGCGTTCTGATTCTTGACGAACCCACCTCCCAGCTTGACCCCATCGCCGCTTCCGAATTTTTATCAACCCTTTCAAAAATCAACCGAGAACTGGGTGTGACCGTAATCCTGACAGAGCACCGACTGGAGGAAGCACTTCCCTTAGCCGACAGAGCCGTTGTCATGGAAGGGGGACACATCCTCTGTGGGGGTACTCCTGCGGATATCGGTGAGAAGCTGTACCGCGCCGACAGCCGTATTTTTGCTTCCATGCCCGCTGCTATGCGGGTCTGGGCGGGCGTCGGCGGAAAGGGACCTTGTCCTGTCACCGTCCGTGATGGTACCGGATGGCTGACTGCAAGGGCAAAGGAAACCCCGCTCCTGCCGCTGCCGGAGCTGCCTGTCGCTGAAAAAGAACCGTCACAGGAATCTATTGTCATTGAGGTCGATGAAGCTTGGTTCCGCTATGAACGCGATCTGCCAGACACCGTCAAGGGCCTTTCCTTTCGGCAGGAGAAGGGAAGTTTTACCGCGCTTCTCGGCGGGAACGGTACCGGAAAAACAACGACACTCAAAATTCTCTCCGGTGTTCTGAAACCATATCGCGGAGAAGTCCGTGTACAGGGCCGTGTCGGGATGCTTCCCCAGAATCCGCAGGCACTGTTCCTCAAAAAGACTGTGCGGGAGGACCTTTTCTCCGTTTTTGAAGCCTGTCCGGTGCCGGACGCCGAGACACGTACGGCAAAGACCGTGGAGCTCTGCAGATTGTCCGCGCTTCTTGACAGCCATCCCTATGACCTGTCCGGCGGAGAGCAGCAGCGCGCCGCACTGGCAAAGCTCCTTCTGACTGACCCGGATATCCTCCTGCTTGATGAACCGACCAAGGGCCTTGATGCAGGCTATAAACGGGTTTTAGCTTCCATGATAGCCGATCTGAAACTGGCAGGAAAGACCATCCTTATGGTCAGCCATGACGTGGAATTCTGTGCGGAATATGCCGACCGCTGCGCCATGTTCTTCGACGGTGCCATTGTCGGAGAAGATATCCCGCGCCGTTTTTTCAGCGGAAACCGTTACTATACTACCGCCGTCAATCGCATGGCACATGAGCTTCTCCCAACAGCGGTAACAGCAAAGGATCTCATCATCTCCTGCGGCGGGACATACGAAACCACCCCAGTGGCCCCGGATATCCACCCCGAACCGATCACGGAATCGGCTTCTCTGCAGCGGAAAAAGGAAACACTTTCCCCGCTCCGCCGCATCGGAGTAGCAATCACAGGAACGCTGTCTCTGCTTCTGCTGATCCCGATCCTCCGCAGCATGGATATCAGCGCCGGGCTTGACGAAAGCAATATGCTGACAGGCAGGGCGGGCAGTATGCTTTATGCCGCATGGCTCATTGTGATTCTGCTGTTTGCATGCTTTTTGTCAATCCCGGGAAAAGGGAATACAGCCCATATATCGCCTGTAAGCAAAGAGAAACTGTCCCACAGAACGATACTCGGCGCGGTAATGATTCTCCTTGCAGTCCCTCTGACCTTGTTTTTCGGCGTTTCGGTTCTTGGCGGAACGAAATACTATTTCATTTCGCTTCTGGTACTGTTTGAATGTATGCTCCCATTCTTCTTCATTTTTGAATCCCGGAAACCGCAGGCAAGAGAGCTTGTGGTGATCGCGTCTCTGTGTGCCCTTGGCGTCGCAGGACGGGCGGTATTCTTCATGCTGCCGCAGTTCAAACCTGTTATGGCGATCACAATCCTTGCCGGCGTTGCTTTCGGCGGAGAATCCGGCTTCCTCGTGGGAGCAGTGACCATGCTTGTTTCCAATGTCCTCTTTTCCCAGGGACCATGGACCCCGTGGCAGATGTTCTCCATGGGCATGATCGGTTTTCTTGCGGGAATCCTCTATGGAAAGGGCTTAATACAAAAATCAAGACTTTCTCTTGCTGTGTTCGGCGCGGTGTCTGCTCTTGTTATTTACGGTGGTATCATGAACCCCGCATCGGCCCTCATGTGGTCACAGGAGATCTCATGGAAAATCATCCTGTCCTATTATATCACCGGTTTTCCCATGGACTGCGTCCACGCCATCGCCACGTTCCTTTTCCTCTGGTTCGGCGCAGAACCGATTCTTGAAAAACTCGATCGCATTAAAATCAAATACGGGCTTCTTGCGTAAGATGATGTAAAGCTTCTCCCCCGCAAACCTATGGTTTCTGTCGTCTGCTTACGATGAAAACAGAATATAAAACAGGCATACTGCCAGTACCGAACTGCAGTATGCCTGTAACTTATGAAACTATAATCTTAGTCAACTTCGTCTTCGTCGACTTCGCCCATAGCAAGGATATCCTGCTTGAACTCTTCGTTCTGCTCGGGATATGCAGAGAGCATCGGTTCTTCATCAAAACCGCGGCGGCGCTCATAATAGTTCTTCGTGATCTTGACAACGACACCGGACAGACCGATGACGGCAACAAGGTTCGGGAGAGCCATCAGACCGTTTGCAGTATCGGAGATGTCCCAGACGAGGTCAGACTCGATGACAGCAGATGCAACGATCAGGAGGACGTAGACCAGCTTGAAGCAGAGAACAGCGATCTTTCTGGTCTTGTCAGAGCACTTGCGGAAGCAGAAGTCAAAGCCCTTCTCACCGTAGTAAGCCCATGCAAGGATCGTGGTGAATGCAAACAGAGGAAGAATGACGGAGAAGCAGACAGTACCGAACATACCGAAGTTATCGCTGAATGCTTTCATAGCGAGCTCGGAGTCGCCGGTTGCTGCGGACAGAGTGTTGATATCAAAGGTGGTGAGCAGGAGAAGCGCGGTCAGAGTACAGATGATGAAAGTATCAAAGAAGACTTCGAAGATACCCCACAGACCCTGCTTGACAGGCTCACGGGTTTCAGATGCGGAGTGTGCGATGACAGAGGAACCAAGACCTGCTTCGTTGGAGAATACACCGCGCGCCATACCCTTGCGGATGATCTGTGCGAAGACGTAACCGCCGAGACCGCCGACAAATGCCTGGCAGGAGAAGACGTTGGAGAAAATCAGCTCAATGGCAATGAGCAGCTGGGAAGCATGCATCAGAATACCGAAGATGGAAAGAATGATGAAGAGCAGGGACATGAACGGAACAATCATGGATGCGATCTTACCGATACGCTTGATACCGCCGATGATGATGATTGCGGTGAGAAGCGCAACAGCACCGCCGATTGCCAGCTTGACAGCCGTTGTATCGGAACCGAATGCCGCGGTCAGGGTGCCGGAGATCTTGTTGGTCTGGACGCCGCTCATACCGATGGCTGCGATGATACAGAATGCAGCTGCGATATAACCAAGCCATGCCCAGCCGAGACCGTAGGTGATGTAGTAGAAGGAACCGCCGGAAAAGCTGCCGTCCTTTTCCTTTTTGCGGTAGTAAAGACCAAGAACGTTTTCAGCGTAGTTGGTGATCATGCCGAAAAATGCGGAAATCCACATCCAGAAGACTGCACCGGGACCACCGGTCAGGATTGCGGATGTAACGCCGATGATGTTGCCGGTACCGACAGTACCGGAAATTGCTGCGGAGAAAGCCTCAAACTGGGAGACGCCGCTCTTCTGCTTGCCGGGCTTTTTGCCGAGGTCGTGCAGAACGGGACCGATAGTCTCCTGCATGGATGCTTTCAGCTTGCGGAGCTGCATGGCCTTGGTACGGATGGTAAGAAGAATACCGGTACCGAGGATCATGATGATGGCCGGCCAACCCCAGACGAGGTCATTGATGAAGCCGTTGACGGTTGCGATTCCGTCGATGATGGATTGCCACATGATGGAAAAACCTCCGATGATATAAAAATTGTTGAGAAATAAAAAA
>JAKSPR010000219.1 GCA_024404655.1 Clostridia bacterium
TAAAGACGGCCATCCGGTTCGGTATGCCTGCCGTTGCGGTCACGGATCACGGCAATGTGCAGTCCTTCCCGGAAATGATGCTGGCTGCCATGAAGACCGATCTGAAGGTCATCTACGGCATTGAGGCCTACTATGTCGATGATACCGCCCGCGCCCTGTTCGGCACGACGGAGGGTACCTTCACCGATGAGGCCATTGTTTTCGATATCGAGACCACGGGTCTTTCCAATATCACCGACAAGATCACCGAAATCGGCGCGGTGCGGATCAGAAACGGCGAAGTGCTGGAAACTTTTGATACCTTCGTCAATCCCGGAAGGCCCATTCCGGAGGAGATCGTCAAATTGACCGGCATCACGGATGAAATGGTCGCCGATGCACCCTCTGTTTCCGATGCGCTGGATCAGTTCTTTGCCTTCATCGGCGGGGAAAACAAGCTGCTGATCGCCCACAATGCGGGCTTCGATATCGGCTTTATCCGACGGGCGTCGGAGGAATGCGGCAAGGCGTTTTCCAATCCCTACCTTGACACGGTATCCATGAGCCGCTATGTCAATCCGGACTTAAAGAAGCACAAACTGGATATCGTCGCTGAATACTACGGGCTGGGGGACTTCAATCATCACAGAGCCTCCGATGACGCGGAAATGCTGGCGCAGATTTACTTCTGCATGTCGGATAAGATCAGACGTGAGGGCGTTGAAAACTTTGCCCAGATGATCACCGCCATGAGTGAAAAGGCGGACCCCTTAAAGCTGAAAACCTATCACCAGATCATCCTTGTCAAGAATCTGGTGGGTCTGAAAAATCTCTATAAGCTGATTTCAGCCTCCTATCTGAAATACTACAGAAAGAATCCCAGAATTCCCAAGACCCTGCTCAAGGAGCACAGAGAGGGTCTGATCATCGGTTCTGCCTGCGAAGCGGGTGAACTGTTCCGGGCGATCGTCGAGAACAAGCCGTGGACGGAGATCAAGGAGATCGCATCCTTCTATGACTATCTGGAGATCCAGCCGCTGTGCAACAACCGCTTCATGCTCTCCGACGGCACGGTTGCCGATGAAGAAGGGCTGAGGGAGCTGAACCGCAAGGTGGTGAAGCTGGGAGAAGAGCTGAACATCCCTGTTGTGGCGACGTGCGATGCGCATTTTCTGGAGCAGCATGATGAGATCGTGCGGAAAATCCTCATGGCGGGCAAAGGCTTCAATGACGCCGACCGTGATGTGGGACTGTACTTCCGCACCACCGATGAAATGCTTGCCGAATTTGAATACCTCGGCAAAGAAAAGGCCTACGAGGTCGTTGTCACAAACACCAACAAAATCGCCGATCAGATCGAGAAGATCCGTCCCATCCCGGACGGTCAGTATACGCCCAAACTGGAGGGCGCAGAGGAAGAACTGCAGCGCCTGTGCTGGGAAAAGGCAAGGTCCTGGTACGAATACGAGGGAAAACTGCCCGAGGTCGTCACAGCCCGTCTGGAGCGCGAGCTGACGTCCATCATCAAGCACGGCTTTGCGGTGCTTTACATGATCGCACAGAAGCTGGTGGCGTACTCCAACAGCCTCGGCTACATGGTCGGATCAAGAGGCTCCGTCGGTTCCTCCTTCGTTGCCTCCATGTCCGGTATTTCCGAGGTCAATCCGCTGCCGCCGCACTACCGGTGCAAGAAATGCCGGTATTCGGAATTCATTCTGGACGGCTCCATCGGTTCGGGCTTTGACCTGACGCCGAAGGATTGTCCCAACTGCAAAACGAAAATGTATCAGGACGGACACGATATCCCCTTTGAGACCTTCCTCGGTTTCAACGGTGATAAGTCCCCCGATATCGACTTAAACTTCTCGGGCGACGTGCAGGGCAAGGTCCATAAATACACGGCGGAGCTGTTCGGTACGGAAAACGTGTTCCGCGCAGGCACCACCGGTACGCTGGCATCCAAGACCGCCTACGGTTACGTCGCAAAGTATGCGGAAGAGCACAAGGTCCACGTCAACCGCGCGGAGATCGACCGTCTCATCAGCATGATGGTGGGTATCAAGCGCACCACCGGTCAGCATCCAGGCGGCATCATCGTTGTACCGCGAGAATATGACGTCTACGACTTCACACCCATCCAGCATCCGGCAGACGCGCCGGAATCGGATATCATCACCACCCACTTCCAGTTTACATATCTGCATGAGACCATTCTGAAGCTGGACGAGCTGGGACACGATATGCCGACGAAGCTGAAAATTCTGGAACGCTATACCGGCATTCCCGCCGATACGGTCGATACCTCCGACCGGGATGTGTACGAGCTGTTCCATTCGGTCAAGCCCCTCGGCGTCAAGCCGGAAGATCTTTTAGGCTGTGAGCTGGGAACATGGGGCATCCCCGAATTCGGTACACCCTTTGCACAGCAGATGCTCAAGGACGCACAGCCGAGAACCTTTGCGGACCTTCTGCAGATCTCCGGTCTTTCCCACGGTACGGACGTGTGGCTTGGCAATGCGCAGGATCTCATCAAAAACGGTACCTGCACGATTTCCGAGGTTATCGGAACCCGAGACTCCATCATGCTGTATCTGTCCTATCACGGCATTGAAAAGTCCCTTGCCTTCAAGACCATGGAATCCGTGCGGAAAGGCAAAGGTCTGACGCCGGAAATGGAAGCTGCCATGAAGGAGCAGAACATACCCGACTGGTATGTTGCTTCCTGCAAGAAGATCAAATACATGTTCCCCAAAGCCCATGCGGCGGCCTACGTCATGCAGGCCATTCAGTTTGCATGGTATAAGGTCCACACACCGCTGGAATTCTATGCGGCGTACTTCACCGCGGCTCCCGACGGCTTTGACGGGGAAGTGGTCCTGCGCGGACGCTCCGGCGTCATTGCCAAGATCAACGAAGTCAAGGACAAGGGCAATGAGGCAACGCAGAAGGAAGAAGACGTGGCGGATGCGCTGAAAATCGTGCTGGAAAGCATGGCGCGCGGTGTCCGCTATCTTGGTCCTGACCTCTATAAGTCCGACGCGAAAGCCTTCCTGCCCGAGGACGGAAAGATCCGCATGCCCTTTACCGCAATGTCGGGTCTCGGCCTCTCCGCGGCAGAGAAGATCGTCCACGTCCGCGACGAGGGCGAAATCTTCTCAAGACAAGAGCTGCAGGAACGCGCCCAGCTCTCCAAGTCCGTCATGGAAATCCTCGCCGGCAGCGGCGTCCTCGACGGCATGAGCGAAACTAACCAGCTTTCCCTGTTCTGATTCCGGGTTTCTGTTAAGCCCCCCCGGAAAAACTCTCCGAGCAGCACAAATCAGGATAGAATGCCCCGCGAAGCATGCAAGGGCGACCGCAAAGCCCTTGACGGTCACCCCCGGAAGCCGGGAAAAGGCGGAAATCAGCCGAGGGCAGCTCCTTGGTCTGAATAGCCACGATTTTGGTGAAAATTTTTTGAATTTTTCCCGAAACCACTTGATAATTCATCCGGAAAATGGTATACTATATCAGCACGCATGCCAACCGGGAAGTCATAAGGCGGAAGAAACATCGTCTGTCCGCTGACACCGGTACTGAATTGCAATAAAGATGATTCAACTCAAAGAAAGGTTACAAAAGCAATGAACAAGACTCAGGTTATTGACGCAGTCGCTCAGAAGACTGGTATGAAGAAGAAGGACGCAGAAGGCGTTGTCAACGCATTCCTGTCCACCATCGAAGACGCTCTCGCAGCTGGCGAGAAGGTTCAGCTCGTCGGCTTCGGTACATTTGAGACCAAGGAAAGAGCAGCAAGAACCGGCAGAAATCCCGCTACCAACGAGACCATTGAGATCGCCGCTTCCAAGCACCCGGCATTCACCGCCGGCAAGGCACTCAAGGAAATCGTCAATAAGTAATTGATGGCACCGGAGGTTCGTCTCCGGCGAAAAGCGGACCGCACCTTGCACAGTCTTGGTGCGGTCGTTTTGTTACGGTGATATCCGGCACTGCCGGAAAAACTCCGGCTGCAGCCGGATGGAGGAACATAAGATGAGACTGGATAAATATCTGAAAGTCGCACGGATCATCAAGCGGCGGACCGTGGCAAACGATGCCTGTGACGCCGATCATGTGACGGTCAACGGGCGCAGAGCCAAGGCCTCCTATGATGTCAAAGAGGGCGATATTCTGGAAATCACGTTCGGTGAACGTACCATGCGGGTGCGTGTGCTGGATGTGAAGGAGCACGTCGGCAAGGCCGATGCGTCCTCCATGTACGAGGTCATTGACACCTGAATTTCTTTCGGGTCAGCATACTTTCCCTGTTTTTTTCATAAGATGAAGCATCAAAGCAAAGGACAGGGGAGGCGTGGTTATGACATCGGAAAGACAGGGGGACAGACTGCATAAGATCACCCTTGATAACCGCAAAGGACTGACAGTTACGGGTGTTCTGGATGTGGACAGCTGCGACGGGAGTACCGTCACGGCACAGACCGTCTGCGGACTTCTGACCGTGGAAGGGGAAAACCTGCATGTGAAGCGTCTTTCTCTGGAAGACGGGGTCCTTGATGTGGAGGGCACGGTCGGTGCGCTTTATTATCAGGAAAACACCGAGGACAAAAAGAGCGGGTTCTTTGCCCGGTTGTTCCGGTGAGCGGGAGCTATCCGGAGCTGCTTGTGGAAGCCTCACGGGCTGGGGATGTGCGGGTCATACCCGATGCGCTCCTTGCCGGGGTTCTCATGGGGATGCTCTATGACGGACTGCGGATCTGCTATATGGCGGCAGGACTGAGACCGCTGGCAGGACAGTCGGCGCTCTCCGAAAGATTATCTGTCTATCAGAAGAAGAGAATAGGCGGACGGAAAAAGCAGGACAGCACCGGATGTGCGGTGACACAGAAAGAAAAAACAAGAGGACGCCGGGCATGGCTTCTTATGATTCTGCCGGATATATTCTACTGCCTGATCTGCGGGGTGTTTGCTTCAGTATTCCTCTATGCGGAGAATGCGGGGGAGCTGCGCTGGTATATTCCGGCTTCCATGGCGGCAGGATTCTTTGCCTACTATGGGACAGCCGGACGGCTGGTCATGCGGGCCTCGACAGGGATTCTATCCGTTCT
>JAKSPR010000022.1 GCA_024404655.1 Clostridia bacterium
CGGGTCAAGACTTTCACTCGACTGTACTGCACGCGCCGTACCGGCGCACTTATGATTCCATTATATCACAATTCCATGAAACTGTGAAGCGACAGGTGTTTGAAATACAGATTTATTTTTACAACTTCCGGTTACATATCGCGTGAGAGGGTACAATGATGGATAAGAAAACGCCGGGGGCGGTCTGAGTGACTGCACCCGGCGAATGTGTTTTGAGAAAATCAGTTGAGGAGCTTGATGCTGCCGATGAAGGGGAGTTCCTTTGCCTTATTGTTGGCGACGTTGATGATGCCGATGACGGACATGATGAAGGCAGCGAGGCCGATGAGGGAACCGATCAGGCGGAAGATGAAGCCGAGGATCGGGATGATGCCGAGAATGTTGCAGACGATGGTGAGAACGACTTCTGCGATACAGAGGGTAAGACCCTGATTTGCGTGGAAGCGTGCGTACTTGGAACCCTTTGCTGCAAAGATCGGAATCAGAACGAGAATGCCGATGTAAGCGAGGATTGCCATGACCTGATTTGCGGAAACATCCGCAGGATCGAACTGGTCGGTGGAATCCGGAGTATTGGTGAGTTTGTTGAGCTGATCATTCATATCTGCCATGGTGCATGATCTCCTTTATACTATTGATAGGATGGGATATTTTCGGGGAAATGTCCCTCTATTTTTATTATAAATGATTTTTCCTGATTTTGCAATACCTTTCGGGAATTTTTGCAAATTTATACTATCTTTGCTTTTGTCTTTACTGATGCGAAAACCAGTAATCAAAAACATCACGGACGCAGAGGCCTGCGCTGGTGCCGGAGGCGCCGTTTTCGATAACGGAGACGCAGAGAATCTCCGGGTCATCGGCGGGAGCGAAAGCGGCGAAAACGCCGTTGGCGCTGGCGTCGGAATCCCCCTCGGCAGTACCGGTCTTGGCACCGACGGGAACGCCGTAGCCGCGGAAGACACGGGTCGCGGAACCGTTTTCCGCAACCTCCTTCATGGCGCGGATGAGGGTATTGCGGGTCTCCTCCGAGATCACAGCGTGACCGAGAACATCCGGCTCCGTCGGTACGGGCGGAACATCGGAGTATGTCTGGGTAGAGCCGAGATACAGATGGGCGCGGTACCGGCTGCCGCCGTTGACAACGGCGGAGAGATACATGGAAAGCTGCAGAGGCGTATAGGCGTTATAGCCCTGACCGATGGCGGTCTGCAGGGTCGCAGCTCCCGTCCACGGCATTTTCTTTGAGGCGGTATAGGCGGGGGATGACAGGATGCCCTTACTTTCGGGAAGCTCCACGCCTGTGGCCTGACCGAGCCCCAGAGAGGACATATAGTCCGCCATTTTCGTGATGCCCAGCTGCCGTCCCACATCAAAGAAGAACCAGTTGCAGGAATCGCACAGGGCCTGCACCACATTGATCTTGCCGTGGCTCAGACCCGTGCGGGTAAAGAGCCAGCAGCGGGGCTGATAATCTTCGTAATAGGTGTAAACGCCCTGGGTGTCGATGAGCGTATCCGGCCCGATGATGCCGTTTTCCATGGCGGCGGCAGCAACACCCACCTTGAAGGTGGAGCCGGGGGCGTAGGTACCCATGAAGGCACGGTTGACAAAGGGTTTGTCTGGATCGGCGGAGAGGGCGGCGAAGTCGGCGGAATAGGTGCTTAAATCAAAGGTGGGATAGGAGGCGGAGGCAAGAACCTCCGCAGTGTTCGGATCGACCACGATGAGCGCACCTGCGTTTGCGTCTTCACCGCTTAACTCTTCCCCGGAGGAAAGCGCGTTTTCCACAATGTGCGCAATGTTCGCGGCAAGCGCGTCTTCTGCCTGCATCTGTAAGTCTATGCTGATCGTCAGCCAGACGTCCCGCCCGGGAACGGCTTCTTTTGTCACCGTCTGGGAGAGAATGTTGCCGTATTGGTCTTCTTCGATCACCATTTCTCCGTCCACACCGCGGAGCTGCTCCTCAAAGGCCGCTTCAATGCCGTCAATGCCGACGATCGCATCCATCGGATAGCCAAGAGAGGCGTAATAGTCCGCCTGTGACGCCTGAATCGGTCCCGTCCGCCCAAGCAGATGGGAGGCGTAACCCGGATAACAGTAGATGCGCCCGGTCTTTACAATGAAGTCCGCTCCGCGCAGCTTCTGTTCCCGCACGGGGGTAATGACGTCCAGAGGCGCATCGTCACAGAGCAGATAAGGCGTGCCCGGCTTGAAGGTCAGGGTTTCCAGATCATAACGTACCGCCGCGATCCGGCAGGAGGTGCGGTAGTCGTAAAGAAGCTCACCGGCAGTCCCGTCGGGATTTTCAGCACGCAGATGATACCGGACGAACATTGCATCAAGCAGCTCACCCGCTTTTACCGTGTCGGGGAGACCGAGGGTCTCCAGATATCCACGGAAACGCTCCGAGGAGAGCTGGGAGAGATTTTCCGTGCGCAGAAAATAGAGATACCGCCCGTCCGCAAAACCTTCTTCGATGGGCAGAGAGGGCACACGCAGAGCGTCCCAGTTGTCATCAAACAGAGAGAAGAGAGAGGAAAGCAGTGCATTCGCCGCTTCGTCGTCTGCTGGAAAGGTGGAAGCATCCAGAATCAGCTGATAACGGGTGTCGTTTTTGACAAGAGGCATGCCCGAACGGTCACGGATCATCCCGCGGGAGGCACGGATTGAGACAATGCGTCGGGAGATAATGATCCGCTCCCCGCCGATCACCATGGAACCGTCGGGATTCAGAAGCTGCATGTTGACGAGACGAAAGAGATAGAGACCGATCACGGCAAAGAGGAAAAGGGCAAGGATGGCTGTGCGGAGAAATCCTTTTTTCTTTTCCGGTGATTTCGCAGAACCGGGTGCTCTGGATGCCATGGTCTTAACTCCTTTCATAACACAAAACTAATGGCGACAGCCCCTAAAAAAGTTTGTTTCCACAACTTCAAACCCCACCCCGCCCACGATATAGCAGAGCAGATCCAAAACGGAAAATCCGGTCCCAAGAATCACGGCCCAGATCGTCCCCTCCAGCCCCATGATCCGGCAGAACCCGATGAGCTGTAAAAACTCCGCCAAGAACCCGGCGCCGATCATATATAGCCCGATGTGCCGGGGCTTTTTCGGAAAAACGATCCTCCAGATCGCCGCCAGCAGAGGAATCACCAGAATATCCCCGCCGTAGGGACGGATGAAGGCGTCGTGCAGAAAGGCGCCGATCAGAATTTCCACAAGGAGCAATACCACCGCTCCGATCAGATAGGGCAGACGAGGACGCATGTCAGCTGTCCTCACGGGCGACGACCGCATTCATGATCTCGTTTGCATAGAAGTCGGAGAGCTTGAAGAAGGTTCCGTCCGGCTCCAGCGCCGTGTCGTCGGTGTAGGTCACGGCAAGCTCATTGATCGCATCCGCCATGGCGTCGGGGAGCATCATCGCACTCTGACAGAGGGCGCTGTACTCCGCCTGTTCAAGACAGATAATATGCTTGAGCGCCTGATAATAGATGGGATTTAAGTGATTGACGAAGTTCTCATAGGGGTCGTCGGAATCGGGGATTTCAGCCTCTGCAGAAGCGGGAGATTCTTCTTTTGCTTCCGCTTCGGCGGACTTCGCCGCGGCAGACTCTGCTGCGGCAGATGATTCTGCGGGTGCGGAAACCGCATACGCGGGTTCTTCCGCGTCTTCTTCCGTCACCAGCATTTCCGTGTTGGCCCAGGAAGTCTTTTCCAGCTTCAGAGCGTCCTCGGGGGAGAGCGTCGAGGACAGCGGCTCATAGTACGCAGCATAGGCCGCTTCTTCTTTTTTCCGCTGTTCTTCCGCACGGCGGATGCGGGCTTCCCGTTTTTCCGCTTCGGTCTTGACGGGCTTTGCGGGCGGCGGCAGCATTTCTTCAAAATAACGCTTGACGTAGGATTTGAGAGGCTCCGGGACACCGGTCGCGGAAAGACGGGACTTGATGCCGAGATGGGCACGGATGCAGTTTTCCGCCATCTTGTAAAGATCGGAGATGATAAAGCGCAGCTGATAGGATCGGGAGAGGGAAATGTAACTTATATCAATCCGCCGCTTCATGTTGTAGGTGCAGAGCGCCCCGGAGAAGGCGTTTCTCGACTGCGCCACTTCGTTCAGTCCCAGCAGAGAGGAAAAGTCCGGGCTTTCTTTCCATGCGGTGCGCAGCGCACCGAGAACCGCTTCATAGAGATAGTGTTCAAACAGCGGACGGGTCTCGCCGGAGGAATACTTCGACTGCCGCCAGTTGTAATTGGAGAGCAGATCACAGAGGGATGCCGTGAAGGGACAGTCGCTTTCCGGGTCGCAGCGGATGAAGAACTCCTTGAAGGATAATTTGTCCACAAGAGCGGGGAGAATCGGGGATAACTTCTCCAGCGGCGCAGGCAGACCGTGAACAAGGCAGTAGTCACAGACCCATTCGCCCATATAGCGGTCAAGACGGGGGAACTTCTCCCGGTAGGCAAGCCAGAGATCACAGAGCAGAAGAACACCGTCTTCCGGCTTCACATGCTCCGGCAGATTGATGATCTCGTAAATATATAGGAAAATATAGCTGTAGTCGGTGGTGAGATAATTGCCGTGACGCACATTGTCGCGCCAGTAGAGATACCAGCGCAGCTGATCCTGGGACATGGCGCTGTACTGGGGCATATAGGCAAAGAAATTCGCAAAGGGACATTCCGCCGCAGTGCGGTTGTAGTAGCGTTCCGCATCGGCAGTGAAGCGCTCGTAATAGTTATAGCGGGTGGGCCAGCGGAAGACGGAGACCTGCTTCAAGAAGCTGTTTTCCGGCTCATAGGAGCAGACGGGAACGGACATCTGGGGATGCACGTCTCCCGGCGTGTGGGCGCGTGCGGCAAGGGTCTCTCTTGCTCGGCGGCTGGCTTCGGAGCGTCCGGCACGGTTGGTGATGTTGGGCGCAGGCGGCACCGGGGGATGAGGGGGTACCGGCGGTGCTTTGGGGATCAGCCCTTCAATGGAACGGGAGGGGGCAAACTCGCTCAGATTCTCATCGTCTCCGCCGAAGGTGATCTCCACGGTCTCGGTGTCGGCGGGAGAGGCAAACTCCGCCGCGGACTGGGGTGCTTTGCGGGGGAGCATCATGTCAAGATCCCAGAAATCATCACGGAGCTGCTCCCGGCTCAGTTTTTTATCGTTGTTGTTGTCAGAATTCTGCGGCATAGAACGGCTCCTTTCGGTCGGACGGATTGTTTTCGGACTTTCCTATCTATTTATTGTACCATGATACCGGGGAAGTGTCAAGATTTCCTTTGTAAAAAAGAACCGCCTGCGTCCGGCAGGCGGTATGGGGAAAATCAGTCTTCCTTGAAATAGAAATCCACGATGGTTTCCAGCTTCTTGTTTGCCGCTTTTTCAATTTTCTGATAAGCGGAGGCGATGTTTGCGGACTTGTTTCTGACCTGATTGACAAACAGATGACCGGCGCCCTCAAGGGCGGTGGAGTGGATATAACCGAAGTCGATGCGGATGCTGTCACGGATTAAGTCAATCATCGCTTCGGATGCTTCGTCACGGGAGGTCTTGGTCTTTAAGACGATGTCGTAGTAATCCGGGACGACGTGCTTGTAGTTTTCTGCGGCCATCGCTTCGGTGATGGTGCCGACGAAATCAAGGTCGCCTGCGGTCAGAGGTACCAGGAAAACGCTGGCATTATCGTTGACGACGCTGCCGTAGGAGGCCTGCGCCTCATCCCACTTCGGATAGGGGAGAATACCGAAATCCGTTTCCAGATCACGCATGGATTCGATGCCCTTGAAAATACGGGGGCTGAACAGCGCACGGTTCTCGCGGAACATGATGGTGCTGATCTCGCCGTTTTCATTGAAGTAACCATAGTCTGCCTTATAGAAGGCTGCAAGACCCTCCAGAACCTCCACGGTGCGGTCGGAGGCGACGGTGAACCGGGGAATGCCGTCCGTATCCTTGACGGTGATGTGCAGGTCAAAGGCTTCCTTGAAGGAGTCGATGGCGGTGGAGTAGTCCGAGGTGAAGCCGTACATATCCTTATCGTCCATCTTGCCGTCACCGTTTACGTCGGCGCTGATGTTCTTGCAGAGCTCCTGCATATAGGGGAAGGTCCACTTGCCGTCGAGAACCACGGAATAAAGGTCATCAATGTCGTTTGCTGCGGCGATGGACTTGTTGAAGCAGACGGAGTACATGTGCCGCCAGAAGGAGAGGGCAAGGTCGCCGGTGAGCATGTAAAGACGGTTGTTGATGGTGAACTCGTCGATCATGTTCTCGGACCACCAGGGCTTTTTCAGATCAACGTGGGGCATATCGTACCAGTTGATATAGAGTCCCTGGGAGATGGTGGGCGTGATGTCGCACATGTAGCCTGCGATGATATCAAAGGAATCGTCACCGGCCAGAACGAAGTCTGCAACCTTTTTGTTGAAGACGCCGCTGTTCCAGAGTGCTTCTGTGGCCTCGGTTTTGAAATTGACGTTGAAGCGTTCGCTGACGGCCAGGTTTCTTGCATAGATGGAGTCGTTGATGGTCTCGCCGTTCGGTTCGGCCGCGTCGAATTCGTATTCAAAATTCGTGCGCAGCATGATGCGGTAGTCCCGTCCGCCGTAGTCGGCTTCGGGGAGGTCGTCGGATACCTTTTCACGCT
Source organism: Clostridia bacterium (assembly GCA_024404655.1). GTDB lineage: Bacteria > Bacillota > Clostridia > Oscillospirales > CAG-272 > RGIG3925. Next base: position 6,645 of record JAKSPR010000022.1, read on the forward strand.
CGGTGAGTGTGTCTTCCTCGCTCGTGACGGCATCCGAGCCGGGTGTGGGTATCTGGGTATCTTTGGCAGGGGATTCTGCGGCACCGCCGCAGGAGATGAGAGATGCACCGAGGAGACAGCACAGAAGTGCCGCCGCAGAGAATCGTTTCATAATGGTAATCCGTCCTTTCAAAGCATGATATTTATGATAACCGGGGTATTTATTTTTCAAGGGATGCAAGCTCTGCATACTGCTCCGCAAGAGAGGCAAGGCCCGATTCGATCTTCTGGGAGATCTTTTCGTATTTGGAGGCGGTGGTGTTCTTCTTTGTGCGGATCATATTGCGGAACATATAGGGGAAATCTGCGATGGAGCTGTTATGGAGAATGGAGAAATCGTAGAGACGGCCGGCCATGATCATATCGAGCATGGTGACGGACTGCTCATCCCGGGCGTACTTCTCGGTCAGGGCGACGTCATAGTAAGCCGGGAAAACGATGCGATGGCTCTCTCTTGTCAGCGCTTCGGTGATGAGACCGACAAATTCCGGGTCGGATTCGGTCTTCGGTACCGAGAGGAGGGAATAGTTATCCATGGAGTTGGTATAGTAGTTCTGCTGTGCCTCATCGAATTTCGGATAGGGCAGGATGCCGTAGTCATCGGTCATGGAACGGAACTCATCAAAGGCCTGCTTGATCCATGAGGTCATGAAGGCTGCTCTGCCTGCGGCAAAGACGCCGATCTCGGTGCCGTCGCCGCCGCTGATATAGGTGGGCTGACCGCCGTAGTACAGCTGCAGCACCTTGTCAATGCCGGAAGAGAACTTGTCGAGGTCCATCACGACCTTGGGATTGCCGCCGTCAAAGCCGATGAGCGGAATATCAAAGGCGGAGGTCCATGCGTCGAGGTTGGTGACGCTGTCGCCGACAAAGCCGAAGAAGTCTTCCTTATCGGGCTTGCCGCTGCCGTTCAGATCGGTATAGATATCCTTTGTCAGGGAGGACATATAGTCAATGGTCCACTTGCCGTCCAGCACGGTCTGATAGAGATCCGGGATATCGTAGTCAGCTGCGATCTTCCGGTTGAAGAACACGACATAGGAAAGCAGCAGCGTGGTGATGGACAGGTCGCCGACGGCGACGTAGCGGGAGCCGCCTACGGAAAACGCCTCGTTTGCGCTCTGGATCCACCATTCCCGGTTGAAATCCACATGGGGGATATCATTCCAGTTGAGGAAGCAGCCATTGAGGATCGGACCGCCCGCAAGGAACGTAAAGACGGCAGAAAGGTCAAAGGCGTCCTCGCCTGCGGTGACCGTTTTTGCAACGTAGGAGGATTCCTCGTAGGGGTCGCCGGGGACAAAGGCGGAGATCTTGATATTATATGCTTCCTCGACGGCGCGGTTGCGGTAGTAAACGGCGTCGTTGCAGATGTCGCCGTTTTCGCCGTCCACGATCATCTCATCAAGATAGGTGTCGGAGGTACAGATGCGGAATTCCTTTCCGCCGAAATCTTTGAGTTCAAGCCCGTAAAAGAGCGGTTCTGCCGGAGCCTGGGTTTCTGTTTCAGCAGCGACGTTGGTACCGTCCGGCGCGGGAGTACCTGTGTCTGCGGGGGTTTCTGCGGCTGCGCCGCAGGCAGTGGAGCCGAGACATACTGCGGCGAGAAACAGTGCAATGCTGTTTTTGGTGTGAAGCTTCATCGGGGAGAATCTCCTTGCTTGAAAATTTTGGTTTAACCTTTATTATATTATAGAGGACAATGCCTGTTTTGTCAAGGATATAGCGAAAGGTACTTTCTGCCCGGCTCCGCTTTCGGCTCCCGGGCAACAGTACGGAAATACCCGAAAATATACCTGATAAGCAGCATAAACCAAGAGAGGACGCCTATAAAGACTGCAAGGGCGACCGCAAAGCCCTTGTAGGTCACCCCACCGGGCCGGGAAACGATCCAAATCAGGCCGAGGGCAGAGATGCGGCTGAACTGCAGCGTCCCCCCGGCGGTACATCGGCAAATAATTTTCCGAAAACTCTTGCAAAAACAGCGGCTATCGTGTATACTGGAATACAAATAAAGTAAAGTAAAGGAAGGTATCCTCCCATGACCGATATCGAACGCCTGAAAAATCTTGCAGTCCCCACGGGAACCGTTGACTGTGTTCTCGACACCGATACCTATAACGAAATCGACGACCAGTTCGCCCTTTCCCTGATGATGAAGCACGAAAAGTGCAATGTCCGCGCCCTGTATGCCGCTCCCTTCTTCAATAATAATTCCACCTCTCCCGAGGACGGTATGGAGCGCAGCTATGACGAGATTCTCAACCTCCTGACTCTCATGGGCAATGAGGAAATGAAGAAGAACGTCTACCGCGGTTCCAAGACCTATCTCCCCGACGAGAAGACCCCCGTGGACAGCCCCGCTGCAAGACACCTCTGCGAGCTTGCCATGACCTACACCCAGGAGAAACCCCTCTACGTCGTCGCCATCGGCGCTATCACCAACGTGGCTTCCGCGCTGCTGATGAAGCCGGAGATCGCGGACCGCATCGTCCTTGTATGGCTGGGCGGCCATGATATCCACTGGCCCGATACCAAGGAGTTCAATCTGATTCAGGACGTCGCCGCTGCCCGCATCGTCTTCGGCTGCGGATGCCCCCTGGTTCAGCTCCCCTGCATGGGCGTTGTCTCCGCCTTCTATACCACCAAGCCGGAGCTGGAATTCTGGCTGAAGGGCAAGAACCCCCTCTGCGACTACCTCTGCCAGCATACCATCGAAGAGGCAGAATCCTATGCCAAGGGCCGCGTCTGGAGCCGCGTCATCTGGGACGTTACCGCTGCTGCATGGCTGCTCAATGATAATAACCGCTTCATGCAGGCCGTCGTCGACCATGCTCCCATCCCCACCTATGACGGCAGATATGCCTTCAATGAGCACCGTCATCTGTTCCTCCGCGTGACCCATATCAACCGCGATGCGCTGTTCGGCGAGCTGTTCCGCGTGCTTGCGCAGTGATTTTTACGGAATTTTTTGAAATTTTCTAAAAAAATCTCCGGAAATTTTAGAAAACCCCTTGACACGGACCTATGAAAACGTGTATAATATATGATGCCGTATGGTGTAAAACCCCGGGTGCGGCATCATGATAACGTAAAAAAATGAAAAGATAGAGATTTCAATGCCTATCGTTTGAGGAGGTGCAACCGCATGAAGAGAACATATCAGCCTAAGAAGCGCCAGAGAAAAGTCGAACACGGCTTCAGAAAGAGAATGGCTACTGCCAACGGCAGAAAGGTCCTGAAGAGAAGACGTGCAAAGGGCAGAGCAAGACTGACCTATTGATCCACTCTATGAAAAAAGCCTGTGCCGTAAGTCATAGGCTTTCCTTTTTATTATCGGGAAATTTCTGCGTCATGACGGAGTTTTCCCGGTAACAAAGAAAGGAACGGTCAAACACATGAAGTATGTTGCCATCGGTGAAAACCATCTGTATCAGAAGGCGTATACCAGAGGCGCAAAGGCAGGAGCGAGAACTGTCGTCGTTTACTGCCTGCGGGATTATGCCGCTGCAAGACTGCAGAAGGCCAATCCCGAAAAAAAGAAGCTCAACCGTATCGGACTCACGGTCACAAAGAAGATCGGCGGCGCGGTGACGCGCTCAAGAGTCAAGCGGATTCTGCGTGAGGGTTACAGGCAGGTCGAAAAGAATACCCCCATCAAAAAGGGATTTTTGATCGTCCTTGTCGCCCGCGATGCGGCTGTGAAGGCCAAGTCGCAGGACATCGCGGCGGATCTTGCTTACGCCATGCGTAAGCTGGGAATGCTGGAAGGCATGCCGTTCCCGCCGAAGCAGCCGAAACCCGGCGCAAACGGCAGATGAGCAGACAGTATGCAGAGCGGCTCCGCAGGATCATCACCCTGCCTCCCGTTCTTGCGATCCGGTTCTATCAGAAATATCTTTCACCGCTGAAAGGGAAACCCACCTGCAGGTTCTGGCCGTCCTGCTCTCATTATGCAGTCAAGGCATACAGGGAATGGGGGTTGATCAGCGGTACCGTATTGACGGTGTGGCGCATTCTGCGCTGCAATCCGTTCTGCAAAGGCGGTATTGATCCCGTCCCGCCGGGGTACGGGCATCCGAAACGCAGAAAAAAAGAGGATTTCGATCCGCGACCCGAACTATCATCCGATTGGTTCCGATGGCTGTCGTGACCCCGAGGCCCGGGGCAGAGCTGCCGCAGCGGGACCGTCCTGTTCCGAAAGAAAGGAAGTGCGCCGTGTGCTTTCCCGATGAAAGCCGCGCGTGCCCGGAAATCCGATGTCCAGCTTATTCAATTTAATCAACATCCCGTTCAGCTATGTGATCCGGTTCTTCTATTCGCTTACGAATAACTACATGCTGGCGCTGCTCGGCTTTGCGATCGTTGTCAAGATCGTACTGTTCCCGCTCGGCATCAAGTCCCAGAAGAACATGGTGAAACAGGCTGCGCTCCGCCCGCGCGAAATGGCGATCCGCAATAAGTACGCGGGCAGAAATGACCAGAAGACACAGCAGAAGTGTCAGCAGGAGGTCATGGAGCTTTACCAGTCCGAGAACTATAACGTCGCGTCCGGCTGCCTGCCGATGATCATCCAGCTGCTCGTCATCATGGCGATCTACCAGATCGTCTACGGCCCGCTGACCTACCTCTGTTCCATGTCTGCGGACTGCTTAAACTATGTCAAGGAAGCCGTGATGTATCTCAAGGATACCACCGTCGCCCTTGACGCAATCCCGAAGTTTATCGGCAATGAGATTCAGCTGCTCAGCCAGATCAACGAAAGCGGCGTTTCCGCTGTTCTTGAGGCGATGCAGACCATTGGCCGTGCAGGTGCTGATCAGATCGCGGAAGCAACGAGAATCCTTGGCGACCTGCCGGATCTGACCTTCTTCGGTGCTGACCTGTCCCAGACACCCACCGTCGCCCTCAATGTCCTGATCCTCATCCCGATTCTGAACCTTGTCTCCACATGGGGTACCACGAAGATCACAAGAAAGCTCTCCTATCAGGCTCCCCAGCAGCAGGCGGATTCTTCCATGAAGATCATGGAATACGCAATGCCGCTGATGATCTTCTACATGGCATTCCGTCTGCCCGCAGCCCTCGGTCTTTACTGGATCTTCCAGAACCTGCTGGGTATCGTGCAGCAGTTTATCCTTTCCAAGATGTATCCGTATCCCACCTTCACAGAGGAAGAACTGAAGGCGGCAGAGAAGGAACTCTCCGGCAAGGCAAAGCGCGAGGCGCCCGCAAAGGCATCCTCCGGCGAGAAGAAGGAAGTACGGTCTCTGCATCACATTGATGATGAGGACTATGAGCCTGCAAAGAAGAACGGCGGTGCAAAGAAGTCTGCGCCCACCCGTTACGACGTCGAGGACGAGCCCGAAGCAAAGCCCGCAGAGGAGACGCCCGATTCAAATTCCGGTATCGAAAAAGCGCCCCTCAAGAAATGAACTTATAAGTAAATATTAAGGACGAAACAACCATAATGAAAAAGGAAGTTATCATTCAGGCAAAAACCGTCGAAGCGGCTGTTGCGGAAGGCGCAGCAAAGCTCGGCGCGGATGCCGCAGCTGTAACCTATCAGGTTCTGGAAGCTCCGAAAAAGGGTCTGTTCGGCATCGGTGCCGCACCCGCAAAGGTTTCCGTTTCCTATGAGGAAAAGCCGGAGGATATCGCTCTGTCCTTCGTCAAGAATCTGATCGCAGATATGGAACTGGAAGCAGAGGCCTCCGTTTCCGTCGGTGCTGACGGAGAGCAGGTCATTTCCGTTTCCGGTACCAATGCAGGCGTTCTGATCGGCCATCACGGCGACACGCTGGATGCACTGCAGTACCTTGTCAATCTCGCTGCCAACCGCGGTGAGGATGACGACAACAAGTACAAGAAGATCACCGTTGACGTGGAGAACTACCGCGGCAAGCGCGAGGATACTCTCCGTCAGCTGGCAAACCGCATGGCTGCCAAGGTCATCAAGTACAAGAAGAGCATGACGCTGGAACCCATGAATCCCTACGAGAGACGCATCATCCATTCTGAAATTCAGAATATCGAGGGCGTTTCCACCAACTCCATCGGTACCGAGAACAACCGCCGCATCGTGATCTATCTGGTCAACGAGGACGGTACCGCCGCAACCCCCGCAGACGGCAGAAATCCTGACCGTCAGAACGGCGACCGCCGCAGAAACGGCGGAAAGAACGGCGGCAGAAACAACGGCAGACGCGGCGACAAGCCCGCATCCGCAGAAGCGGCTGAAGCCGAAGATACTGCATCCGAGACCGTCGCTGCAGAAAACGCAGAGCCCGCAGCCGAGAAGCGCGAAAGAGCTCCGAGACGCGACGGCGACCGCCGTAATGGCGGTGACAGAAACGGCGACAGACGCGGCAGAGGCGGACGCGGCGGCAGAGGCGGAGACCGCGGTGACCGCGCACCCAAGCGCCCCGCAGATATGCCTCCCACCCATGTCACGCTGGTTGAACTCCCCGACGGCACCAAGCCCGTTCCCGGTGAGGAACTGCCCAAGCAGGACACCGCTGAAACCACTTCCGCCAAGAAGCCCTACTATGTACGTCCCCGCAATGCCTCCACCCGCATTCCGGCAGGTACCCAGCGCACCTACCAGAAGCCTGTGAAGAAGGACAGCGTGGAAAGCTACTTCTTCGATCTGGAGAACAGCAACAAGGGTCTCCACCGTGAGAAGGAAGAACCCTCCGATATCGCAAAGGCCTGCGGCATTTACGATGATCCGGTCGAGGAAACTCCCGCATCCACGGAAGGCAATAAGGAATAAGATCCGAATACCCCATCCGACACCCGGTTTTATGACCGGGTGTCGTTTTTTATGAATGACAATTCCGTGTTTTTTTCTCTGTGCTATTGCAATCCGTCCCGGTTTGCGGTAAAATGAAGAAAAAGCAAATCGGAGGAACCCGGACTATGAAACCACTGACGATTCTGAAAACGGAAATTCATATCGGCATCGAGCACCCCTTCCGTGTGCTGCACATCACAGACTCCCATATTTCCCTGTGGGATGAATATGACGCGGCGGAAGACAAAGATAAACCCGGCCTTGCCATCGCACGCCGCAGAGCGTTTGACAACGGCGAGGACGGCGCAACGGAATATTATTATGAAGAAGCACTCGCTTACGCAAAGCGGGAAAATCTCCCCATCGTCCATACGGGCGACCTGGTGGATTTCCTCTCCCACGCCAATTTTGCATATATGGATAAGACCCTCGGCCGGATGGATTATTTCTATGCCGCAGGCAATCACGATTTCTGCCATTTCGTCGGACGCGCGACCGAGGACTACGCCTATAAATGGAAGAATATCAAGATCGCGGCACCCCATGTGAAGCAGAATCTGTATTTTGCTTCCGAGGTCAGAAACGGCGTCAATTTCGTCGCCATGGACGATACCTATTATCTGCTCACCGACGGTCAGACGGAGCTGCTCCGCGCAGAGGCCGCCAAGGGTCTGCCCATCATATTGTTCATGCACGTGCCGCTGTATTCCAAGGATTATGCGGAAGTGGAACTGAAAGAGAATCCCTGTGCTTATCTCACCGGCGCACCAAAGGAACTCTGTGATACCTATCCGGAGGACAGACGCTTACAGCAGACCCCGGATGAGGCAACTCTGCGCTGCATCGACTATATCAAATCCGAACCGCTCATCAAGGCGCTGGTGGTCGGTCATACCCACAGAAACTATGAGGCACCGCTGGATAACGGCGTCATGCAGATCACGACCCACGGCAGTTTCGCAGGCTATGTCCGCGAACTCATCATTACATAAGAGGAGGATTTCCCGATGACTTCTTCTGTTTTCCTCGGTACCGGCGCTGCCGAGCTTTATCCGAACCCCTTCTGCGGCTGTCCTACCTGCAAAAGAGCCAGAGAGAACGGCGAAACCCGCCTGCGCGCCGCATTTCTGCTCGATGAGAAGACCATGATCGACTTCGGTCCCGACGTCTGCGCCGCATCCCAGCATTATCATGCACCTCTCGACCGCGTGGAAAACGTGCTCATCACCCATACCCATGAGGATCATTTTGCCGCTCCTACCCTCGGCGTTCTCACCATGACCGATATGGATCATACCATGAATTTCCATCTGTCAGAGGAGGGCAAGGCGTGGCTTGACCGGACCATCGAAAAGGCGGGAGACCTCCCCGGCACAATAGGAAATACAGCGCTGATCCTCATGAAGCAGAACCGCATCGCTTTCCATACCATGCGTCCTTATGAGACGTATGAGATCGGCGGCAAGCAGGTGACTCCGTTGAAAACCAATCATTACGGCAATTCCAGAGAGGAACGGGCACTCAATTATCTCATCCGCTGGGAGCGCGGCACATGGCTCTATGCCTGCGATACAGGACTGTATTCAAAGGAAAATCTCGATTTCCTCCGAAGTTATTGCAATGGCGCTCTCGACGTCATCATCCATGAGGGCACGTTCGGCTCCCTGCCCGGCGTCGGCGGCTCCGGTCACATGGACGTCGCATCCCTCGGAACACAGTTCCGGAATCTCCGTACCTGCCAAGCCCTCGACGACCATACCCGCGTCTACCTCACCCATATCAATCAGGTCCAGCACTATTCCCACGCCGAGTATCAGTCCTACGTCGACCAGCACATGTCCGCCCACGTCGTCGTAGCCCATGATGGCCTCCGCATCTGACTTTCATCCTCCCCCCTGCAGCCCTGCTGCGGGGGATTTTTGTCTTCTCCCCCACGATTCGCTGTAGACAAATCCCAATGATGCCACCCCCACGATTCGCCAACGGCGAATCGAAAAAAGATTTTCCACCGAGCAATCGGTTTCCGCCACGGCCAGCCAAGGAGGGTCGGAGATGGGGGACACCTGCATCTGATCACCCACAAGTCCCACCGGGAAGAGGCAGGGAAACTTCGGCGTTTGAGATGGTTCCCTGCCTCTTCCCTGCGATCTGACACAATTTCGCGCTTTCTCCCATCTTTTTCCAAAATACCCATTGACATCCAAATGATTCTGTGATATAATAAATAAGTCATCGGGTCGTGGTAAACACAAAGTAAACCTCTTGTGAACTTTGTATGAATCCAAAAAACAAAATTTCTTAAAGAAATTTTGGAAAACCCCTTGACAAACCATAGATGATGTGGTATAATGAATAAGCTGTCGATGAGATAGCGC
>JAKSPR010000220.1 GCA_024404655.1 Clostridia bacterium
CGATCCGATCCTGCCCGACCGTATGGCGGGAAAACTGGTTCCGTGATGTGATTGAGTTCCTTGATGACAACGGTATTCCGTTTACGATCTGGAACTATCTTTCCACGCCCTATGACGGAAATCGCTTCAGTCTTGTGGATGATGACAACAGACACCTTGTCAGCGATGTCATTGGAGATATGATGAGAATTAGTCATTGAATTTTAAGATGCGTGGTCGATATTATCGAATAGACAGAAAGTGCAACAGTAGTTTTGCTGTTGCACTTTATTTACCCTCTCATCCAACTAATGTTTACAATATTCTCACAAACTGTTAAGCAAAACCTCTCAATCGCATGGTATAATACTCTTACGAAGGAATCAACTTCCGGGGATGGATTCATACGCAACTTATCAACCGAACTATTGAACCAGAATTTAAGGCATGTAGTAAGGGAGGAAACGAGTATGGATAACGAAATCGTGGTTTACCAGAACAATCAGCTGGTACCCATCGAAGAAGAAATCCCTGATTGTACCGGAGACTTATACTTATCTCTATTCAAGGGACTTGTAAAGGTTGCGGTACTTATTGGAATCATTGTTCTCATTCGCATATTGTAATTGACCAAGCAGAACCAACTTAGCCACTAGAGCAAAGCATCCATCTTTGAAAATTGATTGCTTCGAGAAAATTGAATAGATATTGGAAAATTGAATTTGAATTATTGATTATTGACTGAGCTTCTCAGAAGGCCAGATTGAATTGATTAGATTGATTAGATCGAATTGATTGAGTGATTAGAAGAACAAGACTGCCAGATTATGATCCTGACAGTCTTGTTCTTATTTTAACGCATCAAGCGTTTTTCGTTAATGCCATCCAGTTATCAGCAGCCTTTTTGCAAAGTCCGTCGATCGTATCCGACTTGATAAGTCGAAGCCGAAAAATTGCTCTGACTAACCAACATAGAGGATGCTGCCGTAACAGATGTACATCCATGGTTCTGAACCCTTTGCAAAAAGTGCATCTGAAAAATTTCCAGAAAATTGAGGTTTTCTCTCATTTTACGTTCATATCCGGCTTGCAATTCCATGACCGCTGTGATATACTGGATATAACCTCGAAAAGCGGAAAATTGGGATGATTATTAAAAATCGCTATGTTGTGGAAGACAACATCCGCCACAGTTTTACGGATGGATCCTTGTGTATCCAGAATTTCTATTTCCGCGAGACCATCAGAGAAACACCCACTGTCTGATCTGAATTCCGACTGCCTGAATATTCTTCCGTAACCATCAGTGGTACATCTATATTTCATACAGAAACAGGTGATCCTGAATGATAACAATGGAAACCATTCGTCCACAGATCCGGTACATAATCCGTTTTTCCAATATGAAAACGATGGAAGCGGATCCTATGCACAAAATTACAACCTATTATAAGATCATGTTCGTCACGATGGGAAAGACGCAGATACATTGGATCGATCCGATTGATGGGATAACCGTTGACCATGAACTGACCCGGGGAGAATTTCTCTTTATGCCGCCGCAGACAGTGTATTATAATGAAAACGGAACTGCGCCATTCGATGTTACTGTTCTTCTGTTTTCACTGGAACCAAATTCCATGATGAATGAAGATGTCCATACACCGGCTTTTCCGATCCATTACCTTGATACAACATTAGCCAAATATGAGTTCCCACCGAAGATTCACATTCAAAATGCTTCCTGTATGGATAAACCATTTGTAATTTCCGATTCATTTGGTGGAAAAAATCTTGTTTCCCGTATTGATGATGAAGATATTTCTCGTTATCGCTTCAGTGATGCTATGAAAAACATCCTGTTGTATGAATTACTGACCCTACTTGTGAGGGCGAAAGAAGAAGACCGCCAACAAGGCAAATATGCGCATCAAACAGCGCAGCAGTTACTGGCTTATATCAACGGACATGCTGAAGAAGGGATCACCTGTCAAGCTGTCGCCCAAGCGCTGGGTTATCATCCAAACTATATCAATAAAGTCATTGCCAATGCAACCGGAATGACCTTCCATTCATACCTGCAGGATACCAAGCTCCGTCAGGCAGAGGTGCTTGTCCGTACGACCAAACGCACTGTGTCCGAAATTGCGTCTATATTCGGTTTCTATGACATCAGCGCATTCACACGTGCATATAAAAAGAAATACGGTATAACACCTTATCAGTACCGTCTGAGAACTGGAAATACATTGAAAAATATTTGATTTTGCCTGTTTTTTGTTTGAAATCGTACTTTATTATCGATCTGTTATATGTTATACTGTTATTGAAGTATTTTATGGAATTACTGTTTTGCCGCTTATCATAGGATTTCGGAAAGTGGGAAAACGGTACTTCCCTGCTTCCAATCGAAGCTGAAAGGATGACAGTATTTCTATGAAAAATTACATTTTGTGTGCCCTTGCTGTGCTGCTGCTCACCACTGCTTGCGGCGAGACCGCTTCTACCGGAACACAATCTGCAGCCCTCCCTGATACTGCTGATATCAAAACCGACGAAAGTCAGAGCACGGAAAACGCATCGTGTCCCATTGACCTTTCCGTAGATCTAAACGGCGAGACACTGACCCTGGGAACGATCGACTCCTCCGGAAACGGTGTCGACTACACTACCGGCATTTTTGTTTCTGAGGACAGCGGCAACAATCTTGACGAAGCTGTCTATGAAAGAAACCGCTGGGTGGAGGAAAATCTGAATTGCCATCTCGCACTCCATACGCTGACCAGCACCACCATCGAGCAGATTCCGAATGCCATCCGCGCAGGAGACTGTGACATTCAGGTGCTTTACGGACAGATGCAGCGAATGGGTATCTTTCTGAAAGACGGTATGCTTTTGGATATGAATACCATATCGACTCTCGACTGGGAGGCTCCATGGTGGGACGATATCACTGCAGATACAACGGTCATCGCAGGAAAACGCTTCTTTACCATGAGCGATACAGACTATCATTCCTTCTATGGTTTTTCCATGGTCTCATTCAACCAGACCCTGGAAAAGCAGCTGATTGATGACGGTACAACCGATCCATTCTATTCTCTTGTGGATAAGGGAAAGTGGACCTACGATGTGATGTATTCCCTCGGGAAAGCCGTGATTGCTGATCTTGATGGTGACGGAGAATTCTCTTTCAGAACAGACCGCTACGGAATCGGTGCTGACAGCACCAACGCGACCCTGCTCGTTCTTTCCAGCGGTGCCAGATTCACAAGGATTGCTGAAGACGGTACGCTCGAAAATGCAATCGAGGGTGAACTGTTTGAGAAGACATTTTCAAAAGTTCTGGAACTTTATACCATACAGAACCTGAATGCCAATCCGAATGTTTTGAAACCGGATGAAGGTTATGGTGCATGGAAATTCTATCTGATCAAACCCTTAGCAGAAGACCGATGTCTCTTCAACATTGCAACCTTTGCCACACATGCAGCTCTGCGCAATTCGATAACTACTTCAACCTACGGTTTTCTACCTTGTCCAAAACTGAATGAGGAACAGACAGATTACTATACTCCTGTTAGTTACTGGAATGGCACATTTTTAGGCGTTCCTGTCTCCGCGCAGAACCCCGATTTTGTCGGCACTGTGCTCAATGCCATGGAATATAAATCTGAAGATACCGTCATACCTGCATTCTACAATGTTGCACTCAATTATAAATATGCAACCGATGAGGATTCCATCCGGATGCTGGATATTATCCGGCAGGGGGTCGTTGTTGATATCGGTGTCGCATTCAACTTCGGTTCTTTCCAGGACAAACTGACAGCAATGTCGAAAAACGGCACTAACACGTTTTCTTCCGCTTATGCTTCCCGCCAGTCGAGCATCGAGAAAGCAATCGACTCTCTCATGACTACGATTTATAACCTCGAAAACTGATTTTGAAATGTGCCTCTGAAAAACGCACATCATCTGCAATTTCTGTGTTTATTCTTTTTCTGACTGCGTTCCGTTATGTCAGAACGATCTGATTCTGTAAGAAAGGAAGCTCTCCGAAGAGAAAGCGATGGTCATACGATTATGTCAAACTGGACAATTGATTTTGAGGGAGGAAATGGACGGATCCTTGGAATGGAACGGTCTGATTCCACCCTGCATGTTACCTTTATCGCTGAAAACCGTGCGGGTGAACCCCGGCCGATGTGGTTCTATTTCCGATTGACCGATCTTTTGGCAGAACATGTAACACAGATCTGTCTTCATGCAGCGAATGGCGTTCAATGGCTTGGTGATCCGTATTCCTTCGGTCATAACCGCTTTGTTTATCGGGCGGCTGAGGGAGAATGGCACCGTGCAGATCCCTGTATCATCCGGCATTGTGAAGATCACACGCTTGACATTTCCTCCGTAATTCCCTGTATTGCATCGGAGATGGAATTTGCATTCTGTTATCCTTATACTTCGGATGATTTCGAAGAAACCATAAACGGCATCGGTCAGACCTCCACGATCGGTTATACCAATCACGGAAGACCGATCATCCGAAGTATTTCAGGGGAGCCTGCGAAAGAACAGCCGGGCATCTATGTCATTGCCAGACAGCACAGCGGAGAGGTCACCGGCAGTTATGGTATGGATGGGATCGTGAAGAGGATCAGTAGTACCTGCCCCAAAGGAAGTGTCTGGTGTGTTCCGTTTGCAGATACCGACGGTGTATATGAAGGTCTTTACGGCAAAGATCAGATTGCAGGAGATTTCAATCGTTCCTGGAGCGGATTCTTTGTATCAAGAACAGAGACCGCAGCTCTTGTATCTGATATCTTCCGGTTTCGCGAAACGACGGATGCCACATGGGTTATTGATCTTCACTCACCGGGGCACGACGAAACCAAGTCCTACTTTGTGACCTCATTTGATGAAAACAGTGATGATATTCGCCTGAAAAAGCTCATTCAGCTGCAATTACGTTTGAATTCGAAACTGCGGGAAGCAGGATATCAAGAAGTCGGAATTCTGTTCGGTCGCGGAAATACCAGTTCCAGAACAGGAAAAAGCGCTGCCGGATTTCTTCTTG
>JAKSPR010000221.1 GCA_024404655.1 Clostridia bacterium
ACAAGACACCCTGCGTATTCGTCAATGGCTTTTACTCTGCCGTCCAGCGTGATATAAGCACCGCCGGATTTCCGTTCATCCGGCCGGAACCAGGTCAGAACGACGGTTGGACGTGTGCCAAGCTTAGCCCGGATCTCTGCCATCCGTCGGTCCATCAGCTCTTTTTCGTTTTCATCCTGTTCGATGCGTCCTTCGGTCAGCCTGGCGGTTTCCGTGATCGCATCATCATAACCGGTCAGCGCTGCAAAAGGGGAGAACTGCGCCGCGCGGTTCTTCATTGGCATCCGCGGATGCCGCCGGGAGGTGGGATGCGGCAGGTCGATAATATCGTCGTACTTTCCTGTCGGTTTCTTGTTTTCCATAGCCGATGTGCTCCTTTCGACTGTTATGCCTTGTGGCCGCCGATCTGCTGGTTACGCTCAACGGTGGTTGCGCCTTCTTCCAGATTCATGCCTTTCAAAATCGCATTTTTCCCGTAACGGTGCTGGATAGAAAGCATCGCTTTCTGCATCCGTTTCTCCTTTGCAAGCCGTGCGTCTTCCTCAGCCCGGGCACGTTCGACCGCTTCCTGATCGGTGAAAAGATCGAACTGTTCAAAGGTGACGGCACCGTCTGCCTCTCGCTCGTCGGTCACATGATTGGCGATCACGTGCATTCTGCGCAGAAGCAGGGTCGGGTTGACGTTCTTTTCATAGAGGGACAGAATTGCCTGTACGATCAGACGGGACGATGCCGTTCTTCTCGGGAGATTTGCGGAACCATGGGCTTCCTTTGGCAGCTTTCTGCCGTAGAAATCCGTGGTGGTAGGGCCGTTATAGGCCTTTTTGCGGGCTGGGTCCTCCAGATTTTCGATATCATAACCCACGATCAGTTCAACCTGATCGGTGACAAGCTCCCGCTCGACCAACTGCAGTGCCATCAGTTCTGCCATTTCCCTTGCGATCAGCATGCCTTTGTCATAAGGATAGGGGTGCAGAAGAACCTGGCCGTGGCTCAGGCTGTTGGATTCCGGACGATAGGCTTTGATCTCCTGCATAGTGCAGGGTTCCCATCCCCAGGCGTGATCGATGAGCAGCTCCGCATTGACACCGAACATGCCGTAGAGCAGATCTTCATTATAGTATTCATTCTGCGCACCGACGGAACAGCGGGCAATATCTCCCATGGTGTAAAGACCGCAGGCTTCCAGCTTCTTTGCATAACCTTTTCCCACCCGCCAAAAATCCGTCAGCGGTTTATGATCCCACAGATTCCTCCGGAAGCTCATCTCATCAAGTTCCGCAATACGGACACCGTTTTTATCGGGCTGAATATGCTTGGCCTCAATATCCATCGCCGCTTTGCAGAGGAACAGATTCGGCGCAAGTCCTGCCGTAGCAGTAATTCCCGTCTGATGCAGAACATCAAGGATCATCTTCATGGTCATCTCCCGGGCGGTCATGCGATTGGCGGTGAGGTAATCGGTCAGGTCAATGAACACCTCGTCAATGGAGTAGACGTGGATATCCTCCGGGGCGACATACTGTAAATAGATATGATAGATGCGGGTGGAAAACTCCATATAATGCGCCATCTGCGGTGTCGCGGCAATATAGGAAAGCTCCAGCGGCATTGATCTCACGGACCTTTGATACGACCTCAAAAAGACGCGCTCTTCCGGGGATTCCATACCGTTTGAGTGACGGGGAAACCGCAAGGCAGATCGTCTTTTCCGTGCGGGAAACGTCTGCTACCACAAGATTTGTGGTAAGCGGATCAAGGCCGCGTTCTACACATTCCACAGACGCATAAAAGGATTTCAAGTCGATTGCCGCATAGCTGCGCTCCGCCCGGTCTGCCATATCCATACCTCCTTTGCCGGATTTGTGCAATTATTATAATACAAAGCGGGCCTTTGCGCAAGTGTCGGGCGAAGATTTGTTCGATTTCCGTTATTTTCTCCGTCAGAGTATGAACAAGCTATGGATTATTTGAGATATTTTTATGGAACCCATTGACAGAAGCGGGGTGTTTATGATAAAATAAATCTATACGGAAAGTTCCGGATTTCAAAATCTTGTAGATTTTTCACAATTTGAAAAACGCGATTCGGCCGATATCGAACAAACCGCTGATTTTTGCCGTTTTTTCGCAAATCGGGAAAGGATGAGAACAGCTTGTCGATGATCTGTGCGGTCACCTCTGCCAAAGGCGGGGTCGGTAAATCCACAGTCTGTGCCAATCTCGGCGCTGCGCTGGCCATGCGCGGCAAGCGCGTCCTGCTCATCGACTGCGACCTGACCAATCGTTCTTTGGATCTTCTGACCGGTCTTGAAAGCGCTGTGATTTATGGACTTCCCGATGTCAATCCGGGGTGTATTCCGCCGGAACGCGCCATCCTCACCCATCACACGATTCCCGGTCTCTGTCTTCTGCCGGGCGGTACGGGTGCTCCCCATGTCATGCCGGGTTATGAAGAGCTTTCGCAGGTACTCACGGCAGTATCGTCCCTTGATTTTGATATCATCCTGCTCGATACGCCGGGCAGTGATCCGGCCGGTGTGAGCGCTGCGGCACGACTGTGCGACAAGGCTCTTGTCGTTTCCTCTCCGCAGATGATTTC
Source organism: Clostridia bacterium (assembly GCA_024404655.1). Lineage (GTDB taxonomy): Bacteria > Bacillota > Clostridia > Oscillospirales > CAG-272 > RGIG3925. Next base: position 2,603 of record JAKSPR010000221.1, read on the forward strand.
CGTCCGTTCCGCTGAAAAAACAGCCGGGATGCTGACGGCAGCAGGAGTTGCCGACTGCGGTCTGATTATCAACCAGTTCCCGGATGCGGCTATATTTTTCACAAAAAAACACGGTGCGGAAAAAAAGAAGAACTCAGCAGGAGCGGCGCTCATTGACACCATTGATACCGTGGCTCTGCAGCTGAAAGCTGTCATTCCCTTTGACACAGGACTGTGGGACAGGCAGAACAAAGGGCTGCTCATTGACGACAAAGCCTACAAAAACACGGCATTCTCTTATGCCCTCCGGAACCTCTCAGCACGGATGTGCGGATACAGCGTTCCGCTGTTTTCAAGAAATCAGTAAATCATTTTCCAAAGACAGATAGATTCATACGTCCGATATTCACCCAGAAAAAAGAAAGGGGTACAACATCATGGAAATCGCTATCATCGCACATGATTCCAAAAAAGAGCTCATGACCCAGTTCTGCATCGCATACTGCGGTATTCTCTCCAAGCACAGCATTTCTGCAACTTCTATCACCGGAAAGTATATTTCCGATGCAACAGGTCTTCAGATTGAGCGTCTGCTTGCGGGCAAACAGGGCGGCGTCCAGCAGATTGCGTCCCGCATTGCCTACGACGAGATTGATATGGTGTTGTTCTTCCGTTCCACCACCCAGCCGCTCACCGTCAACCCCGAACAGGAGGAACTGGAAGCAGGTCTGATCCGGATGTGCGATCTGCACAATGTCCCGATCGCCACCAACATTGCAACCGCCGAAGCCCTTGTCTCTGCTCTTGACCGCGGCGACTTCGACTGGCGTGAAATTATCAATCCCAAATCCGATTACAACCGCAGAAAAAAAGCGCAGAGATATTGACAAACGCTTTTTTCTGTGATACAATAGGTTCGTCCTATATGGACAGTCTGCGCAGGATATGCCAGAGGTAAGAAAGCTCCGAACGGAAACTCCCGTTTCTGTCAGAGAGAAGCATCACCGGCTGAAAGTGCTTCAAGGAGACCGGATACCCCGGGTACCACCGGTGCGGTTGATTCTATACGCATCCAGAGACAAATTCACGGGTGGAACCGTGCAGATAACTATGTTTACTGCACCCCGGAGTGTGACAAGCACTCCGGGGTGGTTATATTCTATTTTATGAAAAGGAGTGTATCCTATGTTTACTTTGAACTTCGGCGCCAAAAAGGTCTCTTGTGAGGCTCCTGTCACCGTGTACGACGCAGCAAAAGAAGCGGAACTGAGCAGCCGTGAGGTTATTGCGGCTACCGTCAACGGCACCACCGTCGACCTGACCAAAGAACTTTCCGCAGATGCCGACGTGGCTCTGCTGACTTTTGCAGACGATGCCGGCAAGCACGTTTTCTGGCATACCACCGCACATATCATGGCACAGGCTGTCAAGCGCCTGTTCCCCGCTGCCAAGCTGACCATCGGTCCGGCAATCGAGGACGGTTTCTACTATGACTTCGATTCCGACACCCCCTTCTCCGCTGATATTCTCAAGCAGCTGGAAGGCGAAATGAAGAAGATCATCAAGGAAAACCTGAAGCTGGAGCGCTTCACCCTGCCCCGTGAAGAAGCAATCAAGTTCATGGAAGAAAAGGATGAACCCTACAAGGTTCAGCTGATCAAGGAACTGCCCGAAGGTGAAGAGATTTCCTTCTATCGTCAGGGCGAATATACCGACCTGTGCGTCGGCCCGCACCTCTTTGCAACGGGCGCTGTCAAGGCATACAAGCTGACCGCCTGCACCGGTGCTTACTGGAAGGGCGACCAGAACAACAAGCAGCTGCAGAGAATTTACGGTATTTCCTTCCCCACCAAAGACGAGCTGAACGCTTATCTCGAACAGCAGGCAGAAGCTCTCAAGCGCGACCACAACAAGCTGGGCCGCGAGCTTGAATTCTTCACCACTGTCGATGTCGTCGGTCAGGGTCTGCCGATCCTGCTCCCCAAGGGTGCAAGAACCATTCAGCTGATGCAGCGCTTCGTCGAAGACGAGGAACAGCGCCGCGGTTACCTGCTGACCAAGACCCCTCTGATGGCAAAGCGGGAGCTTTACAAGATCTCCGGTCACTGGGATCACTATCTGGACGGCATGTTCGTTCTGGGCGACCCCAACGACTACACCAAGGAGTGTTTTGCACTCCGTCCCATGACCTGCCCGTTCCAGTATCAGGTATTCTTAAACAAGAAGCGCTCCTACCGTGAACTTCCCATGCGTCTGGGCGAGACCTCCACGCTGTTCAGAAATGAGGACTCCGGTGAAATGCACGGTCTGATCCGTGTCCGTCAGTTCACGATTTCCGAAGGTCATCTGATTCTCCGTCCCGAACAGCTCTCCGAAGAATTCAAGGGCTGTCTTGATCTTGCACTCTATATGCTGAAGGCTGT
>JAKSPR010000222.1 GCA_024404655.1 Clostridia bacterium
ACGGCGAGAGCATCCTTATTGTCAAAGCTGCCGTCGAGCAGCTCTTTTATGTAATACTTAAAGAACAGAGACATCTGCCGGGAGAAGGCTGACGTACGCGAGAGCGTGACGAAATGCTGCCGTTCGGCGGCTGTCTTTTTTTCTGCCTTCTCAAAGCCTGCCACAAATGCCTGACCGAGATTGTCCACATCCATGCGGCAGACACCGATGCCCAGGTCCAGAAGTTCATAGATATCGGGTTCATATTCCAGAAGGATATCCTTGCCTGCCACGCCGATATCGGCGGCACCGCGTTCTACATAGATGGCAACATCAGACGGCTTGACCCAGAAATAGCGGACGCCGCATTCTTCGTTTTCAAAAATCAGTTTGCGGCTGTTTTCCTTGATGGACGGACACGGGAAGCCAGCTTTCTCAAACATGGCGTAAACCTTTTCGCCCAGACGTCCCTTGGGCAGTGCAACATTAAGCATGGAACTCAAGGATCTTCACCTCCCCATTCTGAATCTGCATGAGTTTCTTTGCGCGGATCTCCGCGGGCTTTTCTTTGACTACAAGAATACTGCTGCCGTCCTGCGTCAGCGCTGCGGCTGCGGCGGTAAGAACGGAAATTTCTGTGGAATCATCATAAAGCAATACGGTGTCCACATCGTAAGCTGCGCGGGTTCCGAAATTCTCCAGCGCATCCAGATAGACAGCAAAGCCGATCGCACCGGAAGAGCGGTTCATCTTGCGCATCAGCGTATCATACTGACCGCCTGACAGGATACTTGCGGGAATACCTTCTGCAAAACCCTTGAAGGTGAAACCGTTGTAATAATGGATATCATCAACCACGGAGAAGTCGATGTGGAGCATCTTGGCGTTTTCCCCATTCAGCACTGTAATGACAGTTCTGAATTCTTCCATGGTTCTTTCATCGACATAACCGGAAAGAAGGGTTTCCAGCTTCGGCATGGTTTCAGCGGCAGTACCGTGTAAGGACACAAGGTTGCGGAGCACGTCGATCTTTTCATCGGAAATGTTCATGCCGCGGCAGAGTTCCGTCATCTGGTGCAGATTCTTTTCACCGATGAAATGAAGCAGCTCTGCTCTGTTCTGTGCGGGAACGCCGATGGAATCCAGCGTCTCGGTAAGCAGTCCCAGATGAGAGACATCAAATACACCATTTTCGTCCACCAGAGCCAGGCTCTTCATGGCAAGACGGAGCACTTCGCAGATGCAGTAGGTATCCACATCGCCCAGACATTCAAGCCCCACCTGCATGATCTCTTTGAAACTGTGCGATCCTTTTGCCACACGGTAGACGTTTTCGTTGTAATAGAGCTTTTTCACGCCGCCCTCATCCTTGGTGTTCTTGACAATGGACAGGGTGACGTCGGGTTTGAGGGCCATCAGTTTGCCGTTCTGATCGGTAAAGGTGATGACGCTGTCGGAAATGAGGAAGTCCTTGTTGTGGGCATAAAGATCGTATTCCTCAAACTTGTTCATTTTGTAGCGGGAATAGCCGTAACGGTCATATAGGGACCGCAGGGCGAACATGATTGCTTCCCCGGGCTGATAATTCGGCTGTGCGGACATCATTCTGGTCTCCTTCTGATGATAAAATGGTGATCTCTTATGATTTAGTATTTTACCACTTTACCACGCTAAAGTCAATAGAGGTTTATAAGATTTTTGCTGCAATTTCCGATCCGTATTTGTGCATAATGCCACTTATCTGACGGATACGAAAATCCTTATAAAAACAGGGATAGCATCGCAGTGAAAATACACCGCGATGCTACGTTTTTTCGATCAAATTTACTCTGCGCAGACGGTACGGAGAATTTCAACAGCTTCCTTTAAGTTCTCCATCGGGATATTCAGAGCAGGAAGCATGCGGACCTTGTCTTTGGCAGTTAAGAACAGTACGCCGCGGTCAACACAGGCCTTGACGACTTCTCCTGCGGGCTTGGTGGTCTTGACACCGATCATAAGACCCATGCCGCTGACGCTTTCCACACCGGCAGCACCTTTCAGCGCTTCACGGACATAATCACCCTTGTCGCGGACCTTGGCAAGCATGGTGTCATCGAGACGTTCCATGATGCTGACACCGCCCGCACAGGCGACAGGGTTACCGCCGAACGTGGAACCGTGATCGCCGTGGCCGAGCACATTCTGCACCTTTTCACCGAGCATGCAGGCTCCCAGCGGAAGACCACCGCCGATGCCCTTTGCCGTTGTGACGACATCGGGGGTGATACCGTAATTCATATAAGCATACAGCATGCCGGTACGGCCGTTGCCGGTCTGTACTTCGCCAACAGCGAGGATGATATCCTCTGCTTTGCAGTAGTCAGCCAGAGCTTTGACAAAACCGGGATCGGTAACAAGGACGCCGCCCTCACCCTGGATGCACTCGATGATGACACCGGCGATCTTGGTGGTCTTTGCAAGCTCTTTCAGCTCGTTGAGATCCGTTCCCGCTTCGATGTGGGCAAAACCGGGGGTCAGGGGCTGGAACAGTTCGTGATAATGATCCTGACCGGTGGCAGCGAGGGTCGTTAAAGTTCTGCCGTGGAAGCTGTTTTTCAGCGTGACGACAGTATAGCAATCGGGGCCCTTCTTTTCTGCCGCATATTTGCGGATGGCTTTGATGGCGCACTCATTTGCCTCAGCACCGGAGTTGCAGAAGAAAACCTTCTTCATGCCGGTACGTTCACAAAGGATCTTTGCCAGTTTGCCGCAGGGCTCGGTATAGTAGAGGTTGGATGTATGCTGAACGGTATTCAGCTGCTTTGTGACGGCTGCGACCCATTCTTCATCCGCATAACCGAATGCAGTGACACCGATGCCTGAACCCATGTCGATATAACGCTTGCCGTTGACATCCCACGCTTCGGAGCCTTTGCCGGAAACGATCTCAACGGGAAAACGCGCGTACGTACCTGCGACGTAAAGGTTGTCGCGTTCCTTGATTTCACTCATAATATCATTATATCCTTTCCGTTCGATGAGCGGCTGAATCATCAGCCCTTGGTAACCATGGTGCCTGCGCCCTCATCGGTCAGCAGCTCCATCAGGATGGAGTGCGGGACGCGGCCGTCCATGATGATGACATTTTCCACGCCTTTGGACAGAGCTTCGACGCAGCAGTCGATCTTGGGGATCATGCCGCCTGCGATAATGCCGGTCTTTTTCAGTTCATCCGCTTCGGAAACCGTCAGCTCGGGAATGAGAGTGGACGTATCGTCCTTGTCCTTGAGGACACCGGCGATGTCTGTCATCATGATAAGACGCTCTGCATGGAGTGCTCCTGCAACGTAAGCTGCAGCGGTATCGCCGTTGATGTTGTAAGCTGCGCCGTTCTCGTCACAGCCGATGGTGGAAATGACCGGAATATAACCCTTTTCCAGCAGATCGGTAACCGGCTGGATGTTGATGTTGGTAACACGACCGACATAGCCGAGACGCGGATCCTTGACTTCTGCTTCGATCAGTCTGCCGTCCATACCGGATAAGCCGATCGCACGTCCGCCCTTCATCTGGAGCAGATTAACAAGGGTCTTATTGACCTTGCCTGCGAGAACCATCTGTACGATATCCACGGTTTCCTTATCGGTGATGCGGAGACCGTCCACAAACTCGGGCTTCTTGCCCAGCTTTGCCATCAGCTCGTTGATCTCGGGACCGCCGCCGTGTACAAGAACGGCCGTAACGCCGATGAGCCATAGAAGAACGATATCTTCCATGACCTGCTCCTTGAGCTGCTCATTGATCATAGCATTGCCGCCGTATTTAACGACGACGATCTTGCCGGTATAGTGTCTGATATTGGGGAGCGCCTGGGTCAGGACCTCAGCGCGTTCTGCATTGGAAAAAGAATCGTTCATCATAGCCTCCGGTAATCAGGTACGGTAGTCACCGTTGATCTTGACATAATCATAGGTAAGATCACAGCCCCAGGCGGTGGACTTTGCATCGCCGGAGTTGAGAGAGATCAGAATATTGATCTCCTTTTCGGTCAGAACGACCTTTGCGACCTCTTCGGAGAAGTCAATGCCTGCGCCGTTTCTGCAGACATCCACGCGTCCGGCTTTGCTTGCAAAGGAAACGTCGATCTTGTCAACGTCCACATCGGCACCGGAATAACCGATAGCACAGAGGACGCGGCCCCAGTTGGCATCAGCGCCGAACATGGCAGCCTTGAGCAGACTGGAGCAGATGACGCTCTTGGCAACGGTCTTTGCAGTCTTTACATCATTTGCTCCGTCAACGGTGCATTCAAGTAGCTTTGTCGCACCTTCGCCGTCACCTGCGATGCAGCGGCAGAGGTAAACGGTGACGGTATTCAGCGCTTTCATAAAGGCTGCGAAATCCTCGCCGTCTTCGGTGATTTCCTTGTTTCCGGCCACGCCGTTTGCAAGGACAGTAACCATATCATTGGTGGAAGTGTCGCCGTCGACGCTGACCATATTGAAGGTGTCGGCAATATCGGCAGACAGCGCCTTTTTCAGCATAACAGGAGCGATGGCTGCATCGGTAGTGATGAAGACCAGCATGGTCGCCATGTTGGGATGGATCATACCGCTGCCCTTGGCGATACCGCCGATATGGCAGATCTTGCCGCCGATCTCATATTCTACGGCGATTTCCTTCTTGACGGTATCGGTGGTCATGATACCCTCTGCGGCCGCTGCGCTGCCGTCTGCGTTCAGACCGGCTGCGAGGGTCGGGATGCCGTTTGCGATGGGCTCCAGATTGAGGGGCTGGCCGATGACGCCGGTGGATGCGATGACGATATCGTCAGCCTTGATGCCAAGTGCTTCAGCCGCCATAGCGCTCATCTTTTCCGCGATTTCAATGCCGTCCGCATTACAGGTGTTGGCATTGCCGCTGTTGCAGATGACAGCCTGTGCCTTGCCGTTTTCCAGATGCTTTTTCGTTACGGTCAGCGGTGCTCCCTTGACCAGATTGGTGGTGTAAACAGCTG
>JAKSPR010000223.1 GCA_024404655.1 Clostridia bacterium
GGTTGCTCTGCCCATGGTGATCCTGTATCTTGTCATCGCAGTACTTTTCTCGGAGGGAGATATCGAAAATACGCTCAGCACTTTGAATATCACGGAGGAAACAGCTGCCGCTGCGCTCCCGTCTGTTCAGGCAGCTGCCTCATTTGGTTTCGGGGCGATGGCTATGAATGTTATTGAGCGTCTGTTTGCGATGCTTTTACATATCGGATATACGATAATCGTGTACTATGGTGTTGTAAACGCAAAGAAGGGCTGTCTGTCGATGGCCATAATCCTGCATATGCTGATGGATACCTTCCCTGCTTTGTACCAGAAGAGCGTAGTACCGATGTGGACAGTCGAACTATGGGCTGCCATATGCACTGCCGTAACCGTATTCATCGCAGTAAAACTTTTCAGAAAAATGAAAGTATAAATCTCAGGGCACAAACGTTTTGTAAGCAAAATCTGATATACCGAATAGATAATACCCGCCGAAAAAGAAACCTGAATTTCTTTTCGGCGGGTATCTCTGTCTTATATGTTATCTATCAGAGGTCTGGAACTCTATATTATCAGAATGCAATTTCGACCATTGCGTGGAGTTCGAGCTTCGGAACGGTCGTGGTAACTGTACCGTTTTCGTATGTAAATGCAAGATCGGTACCGCAGGGGACAAGACGGACGCTCTTCGGTTCTGCGGGAACCTTGACGGAGATTTTCACGTCATAGAGAGGAACAATGTCCTCAATGACCTCGATATTCGCACCGCGCAGAGAGGTATGAGCAAACAGCAGGTGTGCGGTCATCCGGTTCTTGTCATCCTGCTTGGTGAGTGTAACGACACCGCGGTCCGGAAGACCTTCGACAGTGACCGACTTATCTGCATCCACAAGACGCTTCATGACGTTCAAGAACAGTTCTTTCAGACACAGGCTTCCCTTCGTTGCATAGTCCTCAAAAATGGACCAGCCGATATAAGCGGTATTGCCGTGATAGACAGCTTCGGGTCTGCGGCTGCCGGGCTTGTCCGGTGTATGCTGATGAGAACAGAAATGCTCGGGAGTACGGTTAAAGTACGGCTCAGCAAGATATGCAAAGACTTCTGCATCTGCAGCAGGAGTAATATTTGCAGCTTCGGTATACATGACATAGGAGGTCTTGCCGTTGATCATGACAGTCTGATCACCGGGTACCATGTAGGACGGACGGAACTCGTTCTTTCCGTCATACTGTGCGCCGAGATCAATAGCAAATGCGGATTCGTCGGGCTTGAGACCGGACTTGCCGGTAGCAATCAGCTTGCCGCCCTTCGCAGTGAAAGCATTCAGACGCTTTGCAAGCGCTTCATCCACATGAACGGTATCCGGCAGAATCACCATCTTATAGTCATCAAAAGGCGTTTCAAGATCGATCAGATCAAAGAGGTACTTGCCTTCCAGCAGCATACGGCAGCAGCCGATATCCGGCTTACTGTTGCGGTCGCCGGTCAGGTTGACTGCTTCTGCGGACAGAACAGCGATATCAGAAATGTTCTTGGCTCCGGCGCACCACGGTTCCTTCTGCTCGACTTCGGCGTAAGCTTTGCCGATCAGATCGTAGGTAGAAAGATTCATTTCTCCGGAGGGATGCAGCTGGTCGCCGATGGAGCACTTTGCACCGAGCGCGATGGAAAGCGCCGTCTCATAACGGAGCGCATTGGGATGCTTGAAGCCGCCGAATTCGCCCCAGGTGGTATGGAACTTGCCGGTCATACCGAGATATTCCATGCCGAGATTACGGACATAAGCAGCACTCATGGGGAAATGGTCATAGCCCCAGCCACCGGTCGGCAGGGATTCCAGTTCAAGATGAGTATCCTGATATGCCTGATCGCGGCGACCGCGGGCAATGTTGCCGGCATTGTGGAAGATGGTTGCATCGGGATTATACTTATGAACAGCTTTTTCAACCTTCGCGCAGTAGTCATTGTAGACCTTTTCGCCGTGTGTGTGAACATCAGCAGGATTATGAGGATCGAGACCCATTGCACGCATGGAAGCAAGGCAGTTCTGGCAGTAGCATGTGCGGACAGCAGAAATGTCTAAGAAAATACCCATGGGATTATACTTCTGCATAACTTCTTCGATCTGTGCAATCAGAAGATCCATATACGGGGTATTATAGCAAAGCAGATGATAATGTGCGTCGTTGAGATAGTTGGCAGTGGCATTGGGAGCGGGCATATTCAGCCATTCACGGTGACGGACAGCTTCCTTTTCGTCAAGACCTGCGGAAATATAGACCGGAGCATTGACATTCAGTTCGCGGCAGACTTCCAGTTCCGCACCGAGCAGATCGAATTTCAGACCGGGATGAATCTCATTAACTTCAGTGGGATGATAGGAGTAGCCGTGGTGGCATTTGGAAAAGATAGTAATGGAGTTGACGTGACCGCGCTTCAGAGCCTCGGCAAACTGCTCTTTAAAGAACTTCTCACCGACAGAGGGAATCGCGGGGGAAGTATGAAAGTCAAGATGGACCTGACGGAACCGCATATTTTTCAGCATAAGTAGATTTCCTTTCATTTTTATGTTATGCTCCCACGGAACTCTATCCCGTGGAACCTTGCTTTCATGGTACACAAGGAATGAGAATCCATCATGAATATGATATGAATTTTTTATGAATTATCAATCAAATACTTCCCGTTTCTGTCTCTTGCTATTTTTGTCCTTTTGTGGTATACTTGTAATGACTGAAACCAACATACAACTGACCTTGAAAGGAAACGTGCCATGCAGATTCTTTACTTTTTTGAATCCATACGAAACCCGTTTCTGGATGCAGTGATGTCCGCTGTCACCTATCTCGGACATGAGGCGGGATTTCTTTTACTTGCTCTGCTCTTATTCTGGTGCATCGACAAAAAGACAGGCTATTATGTCATTTCCGTAGGGCTTACCGGTATCTCCATCAACCAGATTCTGAAAATGATCTTCCGGGTACCGAGACCATGGGTACTCGACCCGAACTTCACGATCGTGGAAAGCGCTCGTTCCGCAGCACAGGACTATTCCTTCCCATCAGGCCATACTCAGTGCGCGGTGGGTCTGTTCGGCAGTCTTGCAAGACGCTGCCGCGATAGACGCATTATGATCCCCTCCATTGTGATCGCAGTCCTCGTACCCATCACACGGCTGTACCTCGGTGTTCACACCATCTATGATGTCAGTTTTTCCATTGTCTTTGCGCTGATTATGGTTTTTGCGTTCTACCCTGTCTTCTTTTCCCAAAACAGCGGAGAGGGCCGTGCGCTTTGGATCTTTATCCTGTCATCCGTCCTGACCTTCGGGTTATTATTGTTTGTTACACTCTTCCCTTTTCCTGCGGATACCGATCCCGGGTGTCTTTCCGACGCGGTGAAGAACGCCTACACCCTGATGGGTGCATCCCTTGGGCTTCTGCATACCTATTATCTTGACAGCCGCTATCTTCATTTTGAAACAAAAGCGCCTCTGCCCGCACAGATCCTCAAGGTCGTTCTCGGTGCGGCTGTTGTACTTCTTGTGAAAGAAGGATTCAAGATCCCGATCAACGCTCTTGCAGGCCTTCTCATCGGCGGTGAGACCCATGCAGGAGATATTCTCCGTTATTACCTCGTCGCCATTACCATCGGTGCTCTCTGGCCGCTGACTTTCCCCCGCCTGACTGCTCTGTTTACAAAGAAGAATAACATCCAGTGAAAGGAATCCCCGCGTTTTATGAAACAGCCGCTCAAGCTCTGTTATGCGCCCCTTGAAGGTATAACAGATACGAAATTCCGTGTGATCCATGCATCCCTCTTTTCGGATGTGGACCATTATTATGCTCCCTTTGTCTCCCCGACCCACGATTCACCCTTTGTTGAAAAAGAATACAGCGCTCTGCGCCCGGAAAATAATCCCGGCGTGACAGGTCTTGTTCCCCAGGTTCTCGTCAATCAGCCCGATCTTATGCTGGATTCGGCTGAGCGACTCGGAAAGCTCGGTTATAAGGAAGTCAATCTGAATGTCGGCTGTCCGTCAGGAACGGTCGTCTCCAAAAAGAAAGGGGCGGGATTTTTAGGAGAACCCGATATGCTGGACCGTTTCTTTGATACCGTCTTTTCAGATCCGTTATTCCGGGACGGAAACATGAAGCTCTCGGTAAAGACCCGCTTAGGCCTTTTTGACCCGGCAGAATTTGACGATATCCTTGCCATTTACAACCGCTATCCGATATCCGAGGTCATTCTCCATCCCCGTGTCAGAACCGAAATGTACCGCGGTACGCCGCACACGGAGCTGCTTGCCAAAATCGTTTCCGAGTGCGTTCACCCTCTCTGCTACAGCGGCGATATCTTTACCGTCGATGACTGGAATGCACTGTCAGCACTTCTTCCCGAAGACAGAGAAATCAGTCTCATGCTCGGTCGGGGTGCTGTTGCCAATCCCGGACTGTTCACCGAAATCCGTACCGGAAAACCGCTTGACAAAGCACAGTTTGCTGTTTTTACAGAAGCGCTTATGCAGGATGCCTGTACAAGACTTTCCGGAGAACGCCACATCCTTTTCCGATTGAAGGAACTGTGGGGCTACTTCATTGTCATGTTTTGTGAGCCTGCTGTGTATGCAAAGCGTTTGCGTAAGGCAACGACCCTCTCTGAATTCCGTTCTGCTGCGGAAAGCGTCTTTCTGCACTGTGAAATCAAAGAACACGCCGGGTTCGTCGGAAATGCCAACCTGAAAAATGTTCCGTAATTTTCGAAAAAAATTTTACGTTTGCGGAACCTTTCCCTCTTTTCGCCGTCTATTGGGGTAAAGGGGGACTTTTTGCAAAAATCTACCCCCATGAACAAATATGTTATAAGCAAAGATTCACATCCGATATCGTGAGGAGGAGTCCACACTATGAAAGCCTTTTTGGAAAAAGTCCGGAGACATCTGAAACAGCGATATCCCGTTTACGCTGTCACAGCGGCGGTCCTTGCCGT
>JAKSPR010000224.1 GCA_024404655.1 Clostridia bacterium
CCTGTCCGAGCATATCGGTTACGGTTACGGTATCACCGAAATCAAGGTGATTCAGAAAAGCAAGCTGTCCTGATCCGTCATAGCCGATGATGGTAAGCGTTCCGTCATAAGCGCTTCCGGATAAACGGCCGGGGCACTTTGTGTTATTCTGTTCTTCATATTTTGCGGCTACAGCAAGAGAAACGGCCGAGCCGGGAACTTCGAGCAGCGCGATATAATCGTTTCCCTGATAGATAGCGGAGGGCATCTCAACGTAATAACGGGCTTCCACGATGCCGGAGGAACGTTCCGGGATGAGCTTTTCACGATACGAGGAAATTCTCTCACATTCTCTTGCTTCCATCACGATCAGAAGACGTTCTGAAAAGTACAGAATCAAAGCTGCAGCAAGCAGGAATATACCGACTATCTCTGTTATGGTTCTGACCTTTTTCCCGGTGCGCGGGAAGTTATTCCGCATGACGTCCTCCGCGGCGGCGTCCGGCGAACAGAAGGATCAGCCCCAGAGCTGACATGCCAAGCATCAGGAAGTCATTTCGGAACACGTCCTGTGTTTTTGGAGGAACCTCGGAATTTTCGATGCCGGAATTTGTGATATAGATTTTGGATCCGACCTCATTGATCAGAACCGTATAATCCTCCGGGACGTGGCGTTCCACAGCGGTCCAGGATGATTTGTCATCGGTTTCCCAGGAATAGGTCCAGTTGTTTGCACCGGACAGGAAAATACGTTCTGCAAAGGTACCGTTATGATAGAGCCATATCTCAATCTTCTCCGGGCGGCGGCTTCTGTCAGCGCTGTCCCGCCACAGTTTGGTTACGGTCATTGTCTCGGGGACAGGCCCTGTCTTTTTTACCATCTTCGGATGTACCTCTGCTTCATAGTCCCAGCCGCCCTGGGTGTTCAGTCCCGGCACATAGGCGGTAAAGGGTTCAAAATAGAGATAGGAGGAAGCAGCATCGGTCATGGTGATATAATAAAATCCGACAGGAAGCGAATCGAAACGGACTGTTCCCTTTTCGTCGGTCTTGCCGACAGTAAAAGGGGTGAGGCCGTCGGCGATGATATAGGGACCGACGGTGCTGGTGATAGCCGACCATTCGCTCTGGGTCTGAATTCCATTAACCTCGAAAGGGTATCCGGCAAATTCGCCTGTCAGAGATATTTTCAGATCCTTTTCAATCCCTGCATAATGGTATATTGCGATTTCTTGATCTGCATAAGCGGTGCCGTCCTTTTCGCAGTGAAGGATGAGTGAGCACAGCCTTGCCGTGTCAATTTCTTCCGTAGATGAGGATAAGAAGACGGAAAAGCTCTGCAGCGATAAGATGCTGAAAAGAAGCAAAACGAGGACAATACTCAGGTATTTAATTTTCATTCTTCTCCGCTCCTTTCCGGCAGTCGTTTCTTTTTGGGTTTTGTCAGCATAATTTTCAGATACAGAAAGATGAGCAGCGGCATTGCAAGATAAAATGCAACGATCAACTGATCAATTCTGACAGCATCGGACAGAACCACGGCGGCGGAAGTGAGATTGGCGATTCGATGTCCGCGCACCAGAAGTCTGTGTGTATTGATACCGTAAGGAGTACAGGTGACAAGCGTACACAAGTCCCTACCCTCCTCAATCCGCAGATCTTCCAGTTCAGACGGAAGAACAGTGCGGATCTGATCGACCTCATAGGTCAAAAGCTCACCGAGAACGGTCAGGGTGAACGTGTCGCCTTCTCTGAGCTTATTCAGGTCTGTGAAGAGTTTTGCATTCGGGAGTCCTCTGTGCCCGGAGAGCGCGCAATGCGTTCCCTCTCCGCCTGTCGGAAGGGATGTCCACTCGATATGTCCTGCTGCGGCCTGGAGCACGTCGGCATCTGTTCCATGATAGATGGGAAGGGTCACACCGAGGCTGGGAATGTCGATATAACCAAGGATACCGAGGCCGGAAATATCCAGCGCACGATCATAGCGTTCCTTCATCTCCGGGGTTAGCATGTAGGGATTTTTCATCCTCCGCAGATCTTCGTTATACTGGATCGCTTCCTGCCACAGGTTCCTATAGGATTCCGTTTCGATGTTCTCCGCCTGTTCTGCGACAGTATGGATCATACGGGATGCGTGGGATTCGTTCCACAGGTTGGAAAACGATGGATACAGAAGCAAGGTCAGACCTATAACACTGGCAATGATCAGAAAGATCGTTGTTTTTTTCATATTACAGGTCTCCCTCCCTTCCTTTGTATTTTGTTTAGCCCTCGTTATACTGTCTCTTCTTTGTTACGAGGATAATGGATGCAGCTGCGAACATTGCAGCACCGATGGAGAGCAGCATCGTCGTACCTGCGCCGCCGGTTTCGGGAAGGACAGTACCTGCATTGTTGACGACAGTCATTGCAAGTTTACATTCATTTGCCATTCCTGTTTCAATATTATCACCGTTAAAGGACTTAAGTACAGGCTCATCAGCTAACACATCATGCTCGGCCGAAATAGTAAATTCAGTATCAGCGGCCTTATTGTAGCCTGCGGGAACTGTGGTCTCAACGATCTTGTAGTCACCGTCATCAAGGCCTTTCCATGTGAAGATGTTGGTTTGATCGTTTTTGATCTCATCGCTGACGGCAGCATATTCGCCCTTTGCGTTCTTCTTATAAAGCGTAAATCCTGCGCCGTTCAGGGGGTTATTATTTCCATCGATCTTGGTCACTTCGACCTGATAGGTGAACACGATAACTGTATCGGGTTTGGTTTTGCCCTTCCCGCTCTCGTTAGGATTGTTGGAATAGTTCAGGTATACAGTATTGGGGTTGCCTTTGGAGCCAATGACGGCGTTATCATTGAGAATACAGGTATACTCAACGACGATCGTGCTATCAGCGTTGACACCGTCAATTTTTTTCAGGTCATCAATCTTTACAGAGAGTTGTTCAACGTAGTCGTATGCTTCTTCTGCATTTGCGGGGGTAATAGTACATTTTTCGGTGATTTCTTTTCTTTCCGTACCGTTATTAATATAGACTTTTGCGTCCTTCTGATAGGTCAGACCTTTTGTGAAAGTATCAACGAATTCGTAGTAATATGTATCATAGTCGCCAAGAGTAGACGGAACAGTACCGGTCAGCTGATACGGAATGGTGTCGCCGATATCATAGTCTGCGGAATCCTGCCAGCCAGTTTCAGTACCAGTTGTGTCGTTGATATCCTTGACTTTCTTCTGGACAGTCGGGAGGTCGGTCTTGTTTCTGATCTCAAAATTACCCTTATTCGTCAGCTGGAGAAGTGCGAGGTTATAGACAAAGTCGGTTGCATCAGTATCGGGGACAGTTGTATCGACGACTAGATAATAACCGGCAGCAAGCGTGGTATCTGCTTTACATTCGATACCTTTTTCTGATTTGTTTGCATAAGCGACTTTGGCAAATACCTTGGCATTGTCGGAATTGTCCGCCCAATCAGTCATTTTTGCTGCAACTTCTGCTGCAGAATTGCAGTCTGCAAAAATTGTTTTCAGAGAATCACTCTTCTTGAGTGCTTCGAGGAAATCAGAGGCTTTGATACCATCACCCCATTCAACGCTGCCAAGGGATGCGTCTTCCCCTTTCTGGGTACCGGCGAAAATCTGGTAAGCTGTGTAAGTATGTCCTGCGAGAGGGTCGGGGGTGTCGTCAGCCATGACCGGAAGTCCGAGGGTCAGGAGCATCATAGCTGCAAGAATGAGTGCAAACAGTTTTTTCATGATAGGAAATCCTTTCAAATAGTTTACTTTTTTATTTCATGCTTGGTCTGACGTTTTTTCAGACGGAGGCTGTATAGAAATACGAACAGAAGAATCATGGAACCAATAAGTTCATAATGAACTGTTCCATTACCGCCAGTAGACGGGAGATCATAGCGGACAGCGTCATTGGTGATATAGAAATTATCACCGTTATTGAGCGCTTTACCGTTGAAGTCCTCGGGTTTTACGATGGATGAGCTGTCCGAGCTCTTGATATAGAACTCGTATGTGGTTGCTGTGCGCATTTCGTAACCCGGGGGAGCTTTCAGTTCCGTCAGACGGTAGGCTGTATTGTTTTCGAGCGCACCGGTATTGAACATGCCGTGTGTCTCGTCGGTGACAAAACCATGTTCCGGATCAATGGGATTTTTAACAATGTCCCAGCTCTGGCCGGTCCACTTTTCAAGTTTGAATTCTGCGCCGCCGAGGGTGACGGTATAGTTTTCGCTGTCCACCTTGTGGACATTGATACCGACAGCAACGACACCGGAATCAGCATCCTGGATGATGATATCCAGTTCATTTTTCGTTTTATCGGAGCCGGTATAGCCGCCCTCGACCATGGCAACGTTTGTCAGATCGTGGACTTTGCCCTTCCCGCTGAACTGATATTCATAATCAATTCTGATGGAAGTGCTGTCCGGGACCTTAAAACGTACCGTGTAGGTCTGTTTTCCGCCCTCAGCGGATTCATCCATGGTATAGGAACATGCGGAGGTAATGTCGGTCCTGATCTCCTCGCCCCGGTCACCGGTGCTCAACGCATAGATGACAACAGAGGACAGGCTTGCATTCATGACCGTACCTGCGGGCGGTGTATAGGAGAGCATATCAGTCACTGCCAGAACAGCGGACGCGGGATCAAGATCAGAAGCGGAAGGATTGATCACGATGGAATACGGAACGGTATTTCCGTCGATGACCCCTCCTGCGGTTTTCTTGATCACAGTATGCTTGACTTTCTGGGTCTGATCAGCGTGACCGATAACCGTGTCGCCATAAGAAACAGTGACATGATTATCATAGGCATGATAAACACCCGACCATTCAGGATCAATAATTTCTGCTATGATACCACTAATCGACATATCTTTTCCTTTGATGACATTTGCCAGCTCAGGCGGAATGCAGAATGAGATTTCTGTCAGTTCCGGATTATAGAAATAATCAATTCTGTAACCATTGTTTG
>JAKSPR010000225.1 GCA_024404655.1 Clostridia bacterium
AGTAGAGGTATTCATCAGGATTTCTGTCCACATTGCGCATGAGAGTATAGGGATAGAAGCCGTGGAGCATATAGCGGCCGGGGAACAGTTCATCGGTATACTGGAGCACATAGGCATCAAAGCTGTTGATGATGGTCTTCCCCCGCCAGCCGAAACGTTCTACCATGGCGAGGGTCATTTCCACGCACAGGCGGCAGCGTTCCTCGTTGCCGGGGACATGGTATTCCTTGATCTCCAGATTGACCATCATGTCATTTTCTGCGCAGAGGGTCATGAATTCCTCCAGCGTCGGGATTTTTGCGTATTCGCCTTTGGGATTGCAGTTGAGCTTTGTCAGTTCCTCGTATGTGAAGTCC
Organism: Clostridia bacterium; assembly: GCA_024404655.1. Lineage (GTDB taxonomy): Bacteria > Bacillota > Clostridia > Oscillospirales > CAG-272 > RGIG3925. The sequence goes on from JAKSPR010000225.1 coordinate 357, forward strand.
GCGATATTGCCGGTGCCGTCGGTGGTCCGGTCCACGGCGTTGTCGTGCATGAGGACGAGGACGTTGTCTTTGGTCAGATGGATATCGGTTTCGATCATATCCGCACCCAGTTCAATGGCGGAACGGAATGCGGGCATGGTGTTCTCCGCAAAATGACCGGAGTTGCCGCGGTGTGCCGCGACGGTGATGGGATGGGTATAAGGCAGCTTGTTCATTGACAGTATCTTCCTTTCAGTATTCTTTTCCTGTTTCCAGTATAACGGAAAAATGCCGTTCTGTAAAGGGGGAATGGATAATTTTCAGGATTTTTTATGCAAAGAAACTTGCAAGGCAGGAATATATGTGATACAATAAGCATGATCGTTTCATATATCCCAAAAATCATCATGGGAGGAATCCTTATGACAGAGAATAAGAAACAATCTTCCGGAAAAACCGTAGGGATGATCATTTTCGTTCTGTGGTCGCTTGCGCTCTATATCGCGGCAGGATTCCTTCAAAGGCTGCCGGAGCAGCGGTTCGGGGACAGCGATCTGGGGCTTTTTCTGACCCTTACGCTTTATCCGTGTCTGTTCTTTCTGCACGGCATCCTCACAGCGCTGCTTTGGGAGAAGCGGAAGTATTTCATTCCCGCTTTGCTGAATTTTGGCATCATGGCACTGATCTTTTTTGTAGCCGGGACGGGTGCCGGAACCGGAATCCTTGGCGGGTTCGTCGGCGGTTTGCTTTACACAATCGTTATGTGCATCGGCATTCTGGCTGTATGTGCAGTCAGATTATTGTTCCGCTGTGCTGTCAGGGCATCGTAGTCAATCGGAAATTGGGAAAAAAGGAGAAATCACAATGTATAAGGAACAACAGCTTGCAGCGATCTTTGACCGTATCGGTCTGAGCTATACAAAGGAACTGCAGCCGACCGAAACCCTTGCCGGGATGATCCAGTACGGCTTCCAGTCCCATATCCCATACGAAAATCTTGACATCCTGCGGGGCGTGCCGCTGTCCCTTGACTTTGATGCGCTGTATGAAAAAATCATCACAAACCACCGCGGCGGCTACTGCTTTGAGATCAACGGGTTCCTCGGTGAGGTTTACCGTTCTCTCGGCTATGAGGTCACGGACTACATGGCGCGGTTTCTGCGGGGTGAGCATGACATTCCCATGCGCCGCCATCGGGTGCTGGCAGTAAAAGCCATCGACTGCGATGTTCCTCTGATCTGCGATGCGGGCATCGGACAGTCCGCATTCCGGATTCCCCTGCATATCGAGGACGGCTATGAATCAGAGCAGTACGGAGAGCGCTACAAAGTAGAAAAGCAGCCGTTCTTCGGCTGGGTCATCTCCGATCTTCACAAAGGCGAGTGGCGCAGATTTTATTCCTTTACGGAGGAAGTACAGCTGAACATCGACTACGTGATGCCCTCCTTCTGGTGCGAGCATGCGCCGGAATCCCCCTTCACTTCCGCCGAGATGTTCTCCATCAAGACCGACACCGGACGCATCACCCTGGACGGGAACAAATTCCGCATCTTTGACGGAGAAGACGTCACGGAACGGGTGCTCACCGAAGAAGAGAAAAAAGATATCTACGTTCAATATTTCGGGCTTTCCTATATGGGCCCGGTTGAAAAATAAAGAAGAAAAACAGATTGAGAGGAAAAACAAACATGAAACTCACCAGACTTACAGCAGGACTTTTTGCCCTTCTGATCGTTTCCGGTGCCGTCGTCTCCTGCGGTGATGAAGCAAAGACGCCCGCCGAGACCACGCCCGTCGGAACCAAAGCGGTCGAAACCGAAGAAACGGAAGCACCGGCAGTGCAGAGAACCCTTTATTCCGAACAGCTTGAAGCACAGGATTTCGGCGGTGCGGAATACCGTCTCTATGCGGACAACTCCCTTGTCGGCATGGAGCTTCCCACCACCATCAATATCGCCATTGAGGAAACCGGCGAGGTCGTCAACGATACTCTGTTCGCCCGTGACCGCTGGATTGAGGAAACTTTCAACGTGGATATGGTCGATACCATAGGTCCCGGCTATTCCGATAAGAGCAAGCTGTCCAAGTCCATCATGGCGGGCGATGATGTTTACGATCTGCTCATTGTGGATGCTTCCACGGACGGCGCATATTACTATTCTTCCGCCGGACTTTCATACCCGCTGAATGCCGTGAAGACCCTGAACCTCGACAAGCCCTACTGGATGCCCGAGGTCAACGAAAAGCTGAAAGTCGCGGGCGACCTCTATCTTTCCGCCAGCCCCATCAGCCCCCGTTACTACGGCTCCGTCTATGTCATTCAGTTCAACCGTGACCTTGCGCGTGCGCTGGATATCGGCGATCTCTATGAGGATGTGCAGAACGGCAAATGGACCTTTGACCGCATGATGGAATGTGCGCGTCTGGCAGAACGTGATCTGGACGGCGACGGCAAGATGACCGTTGACGACCAGTACGGTCTCGTCTATGAGGTCCTGACCCCCGAAGCCCTCATCCTCGGCACGGATATGCACGTCATTGAAAATCAGGGCGGCACGCTGAAGGTCATGCTGAACGACCCGAAGATGGTCGATCTGTTCCAGAAGATGACGAACTTCTTCCTTGAGCCCTGTGTCGGCATTGTCGACAACGGTGGTCCGTTCCTTCTGGATGAAACGATCCTGCATAACGGCAATTACCTGTTCCGCAATCCCTGTACCTTTGACTTGGCCGCTTACCGTGATCTGACCTACGACTACGGTATTCTTCCCATGCCGAAGCTGGACGAGAGCCAGAAGAACTACGTCGGCTACAGCCAGCCGTGGGCAACGGCATGTCCTGTCATCCCGATCTCCGTCAATCCCGCAAACCTCGACCGCATCGGTGTGATCACGGACGCCATGTGTGCATACGGCTACGACTATGTGAAGCCCGCCGTCTTTGACAACGTCATTCAGCTCAAGGGTGCGCGCGACGAAAAGTCTGCGGAGATCATCGACCAGATGTTTGAAAACGTCACCTTTGAATATATGTCCATCGCGGACTTCGGCGGCATTGCCTCAACCCTCCACAAGTTCTTCATGGGAGACCTAGGCAAAAAGGATATCACCTCGACCTATCAGAAGATCCAGCCCAAGGTCGAAAGCGCTATTGAAGCACTGGTCGCACAGTACGCAAAGAATGCCGAAAACAGATAAGGAGTATACAGCATGATCTATTCTGCACTGCGCTGTCTGCCGCTGGGAAGCATCCGTGCGGAGGGCTTCTTAAAGCAGCAGCTGGAGCGGAACCGCGACGGCATTGGCGGTCATCTTGACGAAATCGAGCCCGGCATGATCGCGGATCCTTATGTTCATAAAACCTATGTGAAGCAGTGGGGCGCGGGCGACCAGTCCGGCTGGGGCGCGGAAATCTCCGGCAACTACTGGACCGGTCTTGTGCTGCTGGCTTATACCCTCCATGACGAAGGTCTGATGAAGAAGGCGGAAAACTGGGTGGACAAGGTCCTGTCCATGCAGAAGCCGGACGGATATCTCGGTACCTACTGGGAAGAGGACGCAAAGATTTACGAAGACTATAACGCATGGGGCAACGCCTGCGGCATGAGAGCGCTTCTGTTCTTCTATGAGGCCACCGGTCGGGAGGACGTGTTCAACGCAGTCTACCGTTCCATGCTGTGGTTCTGCGATAAGTGGAAGGGTGAGCACAAAACCGGGTATGCCGGGGAATATATCACCGTTCCCATGATGTACTGCTATAAAAAGACCGAAGACAAGCGGCTTTTGGACTTCTGCCTGGAATATCAGGCGTATTCCAACCGTGTCGACCTGACCCATACCTCCAAGCGTGCGCTGCTTCATGACGATCTTTATTACAACAGCGAGCATACCGCGGGCTATGCGCCCAAGGTCATGCTGCCCGCCTGCTGCTATGCGGGTACCGGCGATCCCACGGATCTGGCAGCTACCGTGCGCGGCGTGGAGCTGCTCCGGAGGAAAGCCATGCATCCCACGGGAAGCCCTGTCTCCGTGACGGAGTATCTTGCTCCCGTTTCCTCCACCGGTGAAACGGAATACTGCAGCTATGCTTACTTTAATACCGTTTACGGTGTGCTGGCCGAAGTATCCGGCAGCGCTGTTTACGGCGATTACATGGAAGAGGCAGTCTATAACGGCGTACAGGGCGCACGCAAAAAGGATGAGCGTGCCATCGCTTATCTGAGTGCGCCGAACCAGTGCTTTGCGACCACCGAATCTTCTCCCGCCGTCGGAGATATGCAGGTCTATGCGCCCTGTTATCCCGTGGCGTGCTGTCCGGTCAACTCCGTTGTCGTCATTCCCGAATTTATCCGGGATATGGTGCTGACGGACGATGTGGGAGCGCTGTACTTTGCGGCCTACGGCCCGTGCTCCGTGGAATACGATGGCAAAAAGGCGCGCATCGAGGGTGAATATCCCTTCAAAAACGAGCTCTCCATCACCATAAGCGGCACGGAGAAAGCCTATTTCAAGAAGCCCGGCTGGGCAAAGGGCATGCATCTGACCGTTGACGGTGCAGAGGTATCCGCTCATGCAAATGAAAACGGCTATGTTCCTGTGACCTGTGCGGATAA
>JAKSPR010000226.1 GCA_024404655.1 Clostridia bacterium
GGCCGTGACCGCCTGCGGTGCAGAAACGACTTCACCGGATCCTGTGACTGAAGCAAAGACCGTGGCTTCTGCTATTCCGGCAGAAACCGAAGAAGAAAACTCCTATCTCCGCGATACCATGCCCGATGATCTTGATTTCGGCGGAAAGACCGTCACCATCCACGTCAGAGGTGACGTGGACAGCTTTCTTGAAGTTTATGCCGAAGAAGACGGCGAAATCCTTGATGATGCCATTTACCGCCGCAACCGCACGGTGGAGGACCGTCTGAACGTCAGACTGGACGCTTTCCGTGCTGCGGGCTGGCAGGCTTATGCGGGTGACATGACCAAGCTCCGCTCCACCATCATGGCAGGAGACGATACCTATCAGATCGTCGCGGGCTGGAAAGCACATATCCCGCAGCTGACGCTGGAGGGCTGCTTCATGGACCTCACCGGCATGCCCTATCTCGATCTTTCCATGCCGTGGTGGAGCCAGACGGACTCCAACGGCACCCGTTTCGGCAACGGCTTTTATTTCGTGACCGGTGATATCAGCACCATCACCGTGCTGGGCGGCTCTTATGTTATGTTCATGAACGACCGCCTTGCAACGGATTACGACATCCCGCACATCCCGGACATCGTGAAATCCGGTGCATGGACCCTTGACCGCATGACGGAGATCATCAAGAACGTCAGCTCCGATGTCAACGGCGACGGAAAGATGGACGAACACGATCAGTGGGGCTTGTGGCTCGACCTTTACAACTCCGCCGATGCGTTCTATGTCTCCGCCGATATCCATCAGATCGCGATCCGCGACGGCGCACCGGTCTACGTTCCCGCCGTGGAACGCACGACGAAGCTGATGGAGAAGGTTTATCCGCTCTATTATGACAGAAACGGTTCCTATATGAATTCCGATGTTGATCTGCAGCTGAATGCATTCAGCGAAGGCCGCGCGCTGTTCATCATCCGTGAACTGGACGAATCCCGCTTCACCATGCGTCAGATGACGGACAACTATACCATTTTCCCCATGCCGAAGCTGGATGAAGAACAGAAGGAATACTGCACCGAAGGTTCTACCGGCGCGACCCTCTGGGGCATTCCGACCAGCTGTCAGGCAAAGGAAATGTCTGCGGCGGTCATCGAATCCCTCGCCTGCGAAAGCTACAATTCTTTCGTGCAGACCTATTATCAGACCTGTATGAAGGAAAAGCTCTCCCGCAATGAGGATACCATGGAAATGCTGGAATATGTCCGTGCGGGCATTCATCTGGATGCGGAGCTGACCTACGGCGCACTGCTGGGTGAAACCGAATATATCATACGCAATATGCTGTCCTCGAAGAATAATAATGTGGCATCCTATTACGAAAAAAACAACGCAAAAACCGAAAAGGCTATTCAGAAGACACTGGATAAGCTGAACAGTCTGCAGTAAAAAAATCATGAACAGTCAAAACGGCAGCGGAGTTTTTTGCTCTCCAAGATGCCATCCGTCAAAAACAAGGAAGAACGCGAAAATTCATTGACACCGATCACTTTTGATGATATAATGTTTCCAGATAGTATACTCAAAAAACATTTACGGCGGAAATTTTATGACATTCCAACAGAACAAACCGGCATTCGGACGCCGTCTGCTTTCCCTGCTGCTTCTGTGTTCTGCGGCTGCTGTCCCCTGTGTTATGACTGCCTGCGGCGATGCGGGAACGGCTCCCGAAGTCAAAGAAACTCAGAATGCAGTGACGCAGTCCGCCGTCACCGATGCTGAAACGGAAGAGGTTGTCCGCGCGGCGGATGATCTGCCGGAGCGGGACTACGGCGGTATGGATCTTGCCATTTTCACCCGTATCAATACCACCCACTACCAGTTTGTGGTGGAGGAACAGAACGCGGATATCCTGAATGACGCCATTTATATGCGGAATCTGAAAATCGGCGAGCGTTTCAATGTCAAGTTTTCCGAACAGGAATATGAGACCGAGACCGATGCGGAAAAACTGGTACTGGCGGGGGACGATACCTATTCCCTTATGAACGTCCGCTGCACCGCTGCCAACAATATGGCGCAGAAGGGCTACTCCCTCGATATCAGCGATCTGGAGTATATCAACCTCGACAAGCCTTACTGGGACAAGGAGGTTACAGATTCTATCGCCATCGGCGGCAAACGCTATGTTGCCATCGGTTCCTCTGACCTGACGGCGGTGGACTTCATGACGATCCTCCTTTATAATAAGCGGATTGCGGAAAGCTATGATATCGGGGATATCTATCCTCTGGTCCGTGAGGGCAAATGGACCCTTGACAAGCTGCGTGAGATCACCATGTCCGTTTCTTCCGATCTGAACGGTGACGGCATCATGAACGAGGAAGACCAATGGGGTATGCTGGGCTGTGCAAAATATCTGCATGTTTCCCTGCTTCTGGGCGGCGATGTGCTCATGTGCAATAAAGGCGCAGACGGTTTCCCGGTCTATACCATCCCGACGGATCCCCGCTTTGTCGATGTTTATAATAAGGTCCTTGACGTCTGCAATGAAAGCGGCGCATGGTATCAGACCAAGGATGATACCAACGAAGCTGTCAAATATCATGAGATGTTCCGCGCAGGACAGGGAATGTTTATGTCCACCCTGTTCTATTATCTCGAAACCATGCGTGATATGAAGGACGAATTCGGCATTGTGCCGTTCCCGAAATATAACGAACAGCAGGAGCAGTACCGTAACCGCATCAGCTTCTATGACGCGACTATCATTCCGACCTCCGCAAAAGACCCGGAGTGTTCCTCCATCATTCTGGAAGCGCTGAACTGCGAATCCTATAATTCCGTGCTCCCAGCGTATTACGATATCGCACTGAAGAACAAATACACCCGTGATCCCGATTCTGCGGAAATGCTGGATATCATCATGGCAAACCGCGTGCTGGATATCGGCGATACATTCTACCAGTCCGAGATCCGGGATGGCTTTGTCGCGCCGGGCTTCATGAATAACAGCCGCAATATCGTCTCCACAGCGGAAAAGAAGATCAAGAGCATGACGAAACTCTTTGATAAGATGCGCGATGCGTATGACGAACTGGCCAACAACTGATTTTCCCTCGAAGGCCGGCAGATTTCCTGCCGGCTGTTTTTTTTAGCCTTGACAGACATGGGATTTCCGGGTATAATGGAATCAACCGAAGAAAGTGAGGTAATTTCCTATGAATCACGAATTTGAGACTTTGAAGATTAAAGGACTGAAGAAGACCTATCGCTTTATGCATATCTCCGACTGCCACATCTACGCCCGTTCTGCCGACAATGATGAAGTGGATGCAAAGCAGACGGAATCCTGTCTTGAAAAGCGTTCCTGGCAGGCAACCGACAAGACCCCGGCAGAGGAGTTTTCCGCGGCGCTGGCGCTGGCAGACAAAGAAAACGTCGATGCTCTTATGATCACGGGCGATGCCATGGATTTCTATTCCCCCGGCAACCTGCAGTTCATCAAGAACGAGATTGCGGGGATCAGAACCGAAGTCCTCTATGCTTTCGGCAATCATGAGGACGGTCACTATTCAAGAAAACTCAAAAAAGAAGACTGCTATCCCTCCCTTGCGCCGCTCATGATGGGAACGCCTGATTTCTGGGTGCGTGACTACGGCGATCTTCTTGTCATCGGTATGGATGATTCCTCCCACAGCTTCACCGATGAGCAGATCGAAAAGCTCCGCAAAGAGTGTGAACGGGGAATCCCGGTTCTGCTCATGATCCACGTTCCCGTAATCGCTGACGGCGTGGAAGGTCCTGCAAAGAAACAGTGGGGCGAAAATGCCGTGGAGTATTTCTTCCTCGGGGAAGGCGATCAGAACAAATATCCCCAGACAAAGGCTTTCGTGGATTTCGTCAATGATTCGACCACACCCATCAAGGCCATCATCGCAGGTCACGTGCACATTGCCAATGTCTCCACGCTGCCCGGCGGAAGACCCCAGTATCTGGCGGCGCCTACCGGAACCGCGTATGCGCGTTTTCTGACGGTGGAACCGGAGGAGGTTTGACATGACCGAAGCGGAAGCAGTTCTTGTGCGCCACTCGGTGCGGAATTATCTGGATAAGCCCATTGATGCGGAAAAGGTCCGGGCGCTCTGTGATCTGATTGAGGAGATCAATGCAGAGGGAAATCTTCATCTGCAGTTCATAGCAGACGCCGGGAAGACCTTCAACCGTCTGCTCAACCGCGCCATGGGACTGGGCAGCGCGCCCAGCGTCATTGCCTGTGTCGGCAAAGACGATGAAACGCTGGATGAGCGTGTGGGCTACTACGGTGAAAAACTGGTGCTCGCGGCACAGTGCATGGGTCTCAATACCTGCTGGGCAGGCACTTTCAACCGGGAGAATATCGGCGCTGATGTGAAGCCGGGAGAACGTCTTGTCATCGCTATTGCCATCGGTTACGGCAAAGAGCAGGGCAAACCCCGCCGTTCCAGAACAGCGGAGCAGGTTTCCTCATCCGCCATTACCCCGGTCCCCGCATGGTTTGAAAACGGCGTGAAATTTGCACTCCTTGCGCCCACTGCCGTCAACCAGCAGAAGTTTGAGATCACGCTGGATGCAGACGGCAAAGCATCCATCTGTGATAAGGGCGGAATCTTGAGCCGTATTGATCTCGGCATCGTCCGGTATCATTATGAACTCGGTACAAAGCAGTGAACTACCCACCACTTAAAGAAGTGTGGGCTTCGAGCGGGAACCATACGGTTCCCTATAAGAAGTGTGGTCTTATGTTTCCGCCTGATTCAGGCGACCCTTATTCTTACGGGCGTGTCCACTTCGCCCCTACCGTATAGGACCGTTAAGTCCACAACGTTACTTTTGGTTTTCCTTAGGATGTTCAATGCGCCGTTTATGTCCGCATTCAGCATCATGCCATTACTGCA
>JAKSPR010000227.1 GCA_024404655.1 Clostridia bacterium
CAGAATAGACATTCTGGGTCAGATGCTTGATGAAACCGCGCTCTCTGCGGGGGAAGAAGTCGTCGGAGTTGCGGCTGACAGCGGAAGAAGGACGTGCAAGCACGTTTTCCATATCCATGCCCATGCAGTCAATGACTACGCCGTTAAAATTCTTATTGATGGAGCGCTCAATGGCATTGTGCGCGATACGGCAGGCCTCCGCCGTCGGAATGGTACCCAGCAGTCTGCCGGAGTTGGAGGACTGGTTGTCGACCTTTAAGAAATCAACACCGCAGTCGGCAAGATAGCTGTGCCATGCATCCCAGAAACGGAACGCCTTTTCTTCATCGAGGGAGGGCAGGCAGAATCCGCCGGGCGTCATGAACAGATTGTCCTTCTGCTCTTCATAGAGCTTGCTTTCGGGATCCACACCGTCCCAGTAGCCGTTGAAAGCGTGCCAGACACCGACATACTCAACACCGTAATCTTCCTTCATGCGGCGGATGGTCTCCTTGAAGCCTTCGGGGAATTTGGTGCGGTCTTCTTCAAAGGAAGTCAGCATGGCATTCTTGACGGACAGCCAGCCATCGTCGATGATGACCCAGTGTACGGGAATGTTCTTTTCTTTCAGCTCATCCAGCTTCTGATAAAGCTTTTCGCTGGTGATCGTGTAGTAGAAGCAGTCCCATGTGCAGAAACCGAAGCCCTCGAAAATCTCAGGGAATTTGCGCTCGGTGCGCAGCGGAACACGGATCGCGCCGCAGGAGCGGGCAGCCTTGTAGTTGTTCTCGATCGCTGCAAAGGGATCGGTGGAAACGGAAACTGCGAGGAATGCGCCGGTAAGCTTCTGGAGTGCCGGAGCGTCACTGGTCAGCGCCATTACGCCCTTTTCCATTTCACAGCGGAAATTGTCGCCGCACAGGGGCAGCATGTGATAACTGACAGCACCGGAACGGACAAGGAGGGACTGGGTTCTCATCTTGATATCCGCAAAAGTTGCAGGATGAGACGGGAGCATCCACCACGGACAGTCATGATGGCTGCCCAACAGTGCATCAGGCTGCATGTCACCGAGTGTCATGGTGACTGCATTTTCCGGTGCGAAAGCGGAAGAATAACCGTTTGCACGCGGAATGACGGCATCAATATAGAAAATGACCGCATCGTCAACGAACTTTGCTTCGATGACGGCAGAAGCATTTCCGCCCACGGGCTCGTATGTCATACGGATGCCGTTTTCGATATCTTCCTCTTTGTAGGATGCGAGGGTGTCGACACCGCCGTGAACACGGTTGAAGGTCAGTGTCATGCCGGAGAGCAGATGCGCTCTCACATCTTCAAATAATTTTTTCATAAAATCTGTTTCCTTTCGGATTGTTTTTGTATTTCAGGCACGGATAGCCTTGGCAACTTCCATGGACTTTGCGACCATTTCTTCTACGCTCAGGGTCTCATAGCCGTACATATCGGTGTGCAGTTTGCCGCCGATCTTGTCTTTCCACTCAGCCGGGATGCGTTCAGCACCCAGGATCATACCGAGCACGGAACCGGCAGTTGCACCATTGCAGTCGGTATCAAAGCCCTGCTGAACCGCAAGACATACCGTCTTTCCGTAGTCCATGCCGCCCCACAGCAGTGCAGCTGCAACGATCTCGGCATTGGAAATGGTATGGCACCAGTGATGATTGTTGCGGTCGTTCCATCTGGTGTGGAAATCCGCAAAGAATTCGTCTGCGCTCATGCCGGAGTGGAAGCGTTCTATGACCTTTGTAATAGCTTCATGGAGACGGGACTTTTGGGGAATACAGGAAAGACCGACTTTGATGGATTCCTCAATACCCTTGCCCGCACCGGCTGCCGCCAGCATCGCTGAGACCCACATTTCGCCGTAGATACCGTTCTTGATGTGGGAAATGCAGGCATCACGCCAAGCAAATTCCGCTGCCTTCTCCGGCTCACCGGGTGTGACCCAGCCAAAGAAGTCACCGCGGATCTGTGCGCCGATCCACTCACGATAGGGATTCTGGAACTTTGCGGATTCCGGCGGACGGAAACCGTTGACGAAGTTGCGGTAGGCTGCGCGCTCCGCAGTGCAGTATGCGTTCTTGGACTGCATCTGGACCCAGATATTGGCAACCGTGTCCGGCGTGAAATTCTTACCACCGCGGCTCAGAATGAAGTAGCCGAGAGCGATATAGTTGACGTCGTCATCGGTCGGCATACCGTCGATGATCCCATCGTCATAGGCACGCTGGGCAATCGGGAACCAGATATCCTTTACAGCGTCAGGCGTGCAGTCGCTCTTGACAATATAACGCTTCATGGGGAAATTGTCCGTACGGCGGAGGAACTCCTGCAGTTCCTTTGTACTGATGCCTTCAACAGGCTTGCCCAGTAAACAGCCGCAGAGACGGCCGTACCATGCGCCGCGCAGACGGTCTTCATAAGCAGCATCCAGCGGAGCCGGTGCATAATCCGCACCTTCTGCACACTCCTTGATTTCCGCAAGCATCGACGGCTCTTCGTATGCGTAGCCCTCACACTGGGGAGCTTCTGCCGTAATACGGTAGAGAACATCCGCCAGATCATGCTTTTCCCGGCCGTCGGGAAGCGCAGCAACATCACGGAACAGCGCTTCGTACTTTGCAACATCCTTGCCTTCTTCGATGCACTGATTGTAATCGACCATAAGGTCCTTGAAGTATGCCTCCCACGGGTGCATAGACTGATATTCGGGGGACGGAATACCTTCAGCTTTTTCTAAAAACACGAAAAATCACTCCTGTCTGATAACATAATTGTTTCTTCCATTATACAATAATCTATGGCTGTCTGTCAACAATCACGGATGATTTTCCCGGAGAAACTTCACGAAAAACGCTCAGCCTTTTCCGCGTCCGATCTTCTCAACCGGAATTGCTGCAAAGCCCGGCAGCTTTTCAAAGACAGGCGACCCCTCGGAGAACCTTTCCGCTGCGTCATCCCATCCGGCCGCAGCGCGGTCCGCAAAGACAAGATTGTCTTTTACCGTTGAGTAGGTATAGACCGAATCATCCATGTGGCCAAGCCGCTCTTTTTCGTCGATGATGACATTGCCCTGCACGCTGGAATATGCGGGATTGACGGGATAATCGGGGTCATCGGGATCGTGATAGAAGTCCGTGATCACCTTTGCAAGAATCGGATATTTCTCCGCCCAGACAGAACTCCGGAATGGCACGGAGGCCAGTTTTTTCCAGTGGGGCGCATCGGGCTTGTTGGTCGCCGCTCTTGCCCAGCCGCCGTGGACAAAGCCTTCACGGTCGCGGTCGTCATAGTGAATGGGATTGTTTCCGTTGCCGATGATGACATTGCCCTCGACTACGTTTTCCCGTCCGCCGCCGACGAGGAATCCGAACTTGCCCACACCGATCAGCAGATTGCCGTAGGCCGTCTGACCGGAAAGACCGTCGTCCCAGTAGATGCCGTCCGGCGTGAACGGTGCTTCTCCGATATGCCGCAGGCGGTTGTAGCGGCTAACGGTACCGTGGCCCGCCCCGCCAAACCCGGAGTAGATCGCGCCCGCGTCGCTGGACTGCAGAACCACATCGTGGATATCGTTGTATTCGATCAGATGCTCATTGCCGGAATAGCCGATGGCCATGTGGGGAGAGCCGCTGATCTCATTGTGATCTGCCATATTGCCGACACCATTCAGCCGGATGCCGGGCTGATAGGTCAGATAGATTTCGGAGAAATCGTGAACATAGTTATTGCAGGCACGGTTATTGCCGTGGGTCAGGGTATCGCGCTCGCCGCCCTCCAGCGTGATTCCGCCCTTGCCGGTGTGGGTGATTTCACAGCCGTCCACAAGGTTATTTTTACCCTGACAGATGATCGCGTTGCCCGCCACATTCTTGACCATGAGGCCGCGGAAGATCATATTGTCGCCGGAGCAGGTCACTGCGTCTGCCATAGAGCAGAGGCAGGTGAAACCGGAGAAGGTCATATTGACCGTGTTCTCACAGGAGATCAGCGGCTGATCGGAATAGGAAAAATCAAGGGAACATCCGCCCTCCTGGGGATAGAAATAGAGATTGCCCGTTTCACGGTCGAGATACCATTCACCGGGAATATCCAGTTCCTCCGGAACATTGTAGAAATAATAAAGTGCGCCTGCTCTTGCGCCGAAGCGGCTGACATACTTCGGATAGACAGTGCGGTGCTCCACATCAAAATGACAGGGGGTTGAAGAATCCGCCCAGTCCCAGTAGAAATAGCCGAACATCCACGCTTCATCGGGATTTTTCCATTTTGCTGCATGGGCAGCCATGGCACGGTCAAAGATATAGGCGCCGCCCCGCTGATTGCGTCGGTCAAACCAGTCTGCACGGTAATTCTGCGGAGGAAATTCATAGACATCACCGACGTCAGCTACCGCTTCCAGCTTGGCAAACTCACCGGCATTGGGAAAACGCGCCAGCGTCATGCGCCGGTCGGAGCAGAAGACCTCACATCCGCAGCCCTTTTCTGCATCGTCATAGAGCGACGACATCTCATAAGCACCGATGGCACGGATGCCGCCGACCTTTTCCATATCAAGTCCCGCTTCCGGCAGAGAGACCATCCGGACAGCTCCGCGGGATTCCTCCGGAAACCTTGCCAGCATTTCCGCATCCGGCGTCTTCCACTGCTCTTTGCCGATGGTCACGCCGCCGTGGATAACAGCACCGGGTGCTGCTTCATATACGACACGGCAGTCAGCTGCACAGTCCTCCGCGCCGAACACAAAATCCGCAGGGGAATAGGTTCCGGCAGGGACACGGAAAGCCCTGACATTGGCAGTGTCAAAGATGCCGTCCACGATCTCCTCCTGTCTGCCCAGAAGCAGGATAAAGTCATCAGTACCCAGATTGAACTCGGAATCACGG
>JAKSPR010000228.1 GCA_024404655.1 Clostridia bacterium
ATGAAAAATCTGAAAGTCATGCTCTGGTTTGATGTGGAGGACTTTATCACGCCGGAAGCAGATGACGCACTGCTTGCACTGATCAACATGATGGATCGGCTCGGTATCCGGGGTTCCTTCAAGATCGTCGGAGAAAAAATCCGAATCCTGAAAGAACGGGGCCGGGAGGACATCCTCCGGAAGCTGGCAGGTCATGAGATCTGCTATCATACGGAAAACCACAGCATCCACCCCACCCAGACGGAATATCTGGCGGATATGGATTTTGCCGACGGCGCTGCGGAATTTGAGCGGCGGGAGCACAAAGGGTTTCTCGACGTGCAGAATATTACAGGTCAGTTCCCCACGAGTTACGGTCAGCCGGGCGCGAGCTGGGTTCCCCAGGTCTTCCCCGTCCTGCGCAAATGGGGCGTTCCCACCTATCTTGACAGCCATTATCTGCTCAATGTAAATAACGGTCCTTTCCGCTACGGCGGTATTCTCAATCTGACGCGGTTATGGAGCACCATGCGGCTGGAATTCGGGGAACACGAAATGGAGCAGGCCCTTGCCGACTGGAAAGAGATTGTTGATGGTGCCGCCGATCTGCAGCTTGTCAGCATTTATTATCACCCCTGTGAGTTTGCGTGTGAAGAATTCTGGGACGGGGTGAACTTCCGCCGGGGCGAAAATCCGGCGCGGGAGGACTGGAAGCCGGCTCCCCTTCGTCCTGCGGGTGAAATGCAGCGCCGTGTAGACGTGCTTGGTAAATTCCTTGAAAAGACGCTGGCAACTCCCGGCGTGCCGGTGGAATACATCACCGCAGCGGAGTCCTGCCGCTATGAAAAAGTACCCCTTGAACCAATCCGGGCCGAGGAACTGCGGGATATCGCCACAAGGCTGGAAGCCGGGCCCGATTACGTTGTACGCGGAGACCGTTCCCTGTGTGCATCGGAGCTTCTGTCCTTATTCTCCCGCGCGGTTCTGGGACGGCATCTGACGCCGGAACTTTTCTACGGACCGGAGGACGATGTGCCGTCCGTCATCATGGGCAAAGCATCCCCCCGTGCGCTTGCGGATGCTTTCGCCTGTCAGTATGACCGGGTGCTCGGCTTCAAGCAGCTGCCCGTTCTCTATACGGTCGGGGAGAACAAAATCAATCCCATCGACCTCTTTGAGAATCTGCGCCGGGCGGTGGCAAAGCAGCTTAATCCTGATGCGGAAATGAATCTGACAGCCGGGAATTGCCGTCTGGTTCCCACGCGGCACATCAACACAAGCTATGACTGGGCAAAGGACTGGATCATCTTCCCCGACGGGCTGGATGCTTCGCGTGTGGTAAAGCATGCACTCCTGCAGACGTGGACGCTGAAACCGGCGATTTTCTGATATTTGCTGTCCGATGTTTCGCGTACCTCTTGCAATTTTCCTACGAATATGATAAAATGAACAAAATTACGTAACATATCACAGGAGGCAAGCGCCATGATCCGTACATTTGATATGTCCATGCTGAACGTTCCCCATCCGACAGAGGTAATTGCGCCTCTTGCCGCGCGGTACGGCATGCAGGCCATCAGCGTTCCCGGTGTTGTATTTGAAGATGAGAAGAAAGCCGGAGAGCTTGACGCGCTTGTCAAAGGGCTTGGTCTTTCGTGGGGACTGCTCCCCCTGCCTGCTGACTTTTATCAGTATGATCTTTCGGACGAGGATTTTGCATCTGCGCTGAAAGAGCTGGAACGCCGGGCGGTCATCGGTGAGCGGCTGGGTATCACCCATGCCTACAACCATGTCTGGCCCACGTCCCACCGTCCTTTTGATGAGAATTTCGAGTGGCATGTGAAACGTGTCAGCGCCGTTGCGGGAATCCTTGCGGATCACGGCATCCGCTACGGACTTGAGTTTCTCGGTCCCTATGAGCTGCGAAGCTGGCAGAAATATGAATTTGTCCATTCTCTGCCCGGCGTGCTTGCCATTGCGGATGCGGCGGGCGGAAAAGCGGGTATTGCCTTTGATACCTTCCATTGGTACTGCTCCACAGGCGGCGCACCCGATGATCTTCTTTTCATGGCACAGCACACGGAGCGGCTGGTGGCGGTACATCTGAACGATGCAGTGAAAGGTGTTCCCGTGCCCGAGCAGCGGGATATGCAGCGCAGACTGCCGCTGGAGGACGGGGTCATCGACACGCGGGATATTCTTGCGCGCTTCAAAGCGGCTCCCAATGATGCGCTTTATATGATCGAGCCCTTTGAGCCCGGCAGAACCCGTTTCCATGGCATGGAGCCGGAAGCGGCTGTCCGGCTGGCGGCAGAGATCTTCGCAAAACTGGAACAGTAAATAAAGTAACCCCTGAAACAAACGGATGCTGTCCCCCCGGCGGCATCCTTTTTCTGCATCTCACTCCACCTACATGTGTAATTGCGCACAAATGTAAGTGGAACTTTTCGTCATACTGACAAAAGTAAGCGAAAGTGCTTGACAAACGAAAAACAAGAGTATATAATGGTATCAGGACGAGGGGGAAAGCCGTCCCGGGAACGCGTACCGCGGCCGTTTTTCCCCGGCAGTCACAGATTCGAATCGAAAAAAACTCTTCCCGCATGATGGATCTTTCCCTCGACGGGACACCGAAAGGCCGACTGATACAATGGCAAAAAGAAAACGCGAATTCGACCGTATTCCAGGGCATCTGGGATGCCGCAGCAGCCGGTATGGAACAGGTGCGTGCCGCCGATCTTCTGGAACAGAAGCCCGACACCGTCGGCACACTCAAGCTGCCGACCGTCCAGACGCTTCTGACCCGGCTGACCGCCCGCGGCTACGTGACGGTCACGAAAAACGGTCACACCAATCTCTATTCCGCCGCCATTTCCGAAAGCGATTACCGCAGACTTGCTGCCCGTGATTTCATTCAGAATGTCTGCCGGGAATCGACCAGCAGCCTTCTGACCGCCCTTGTGGCAGACGGTCTTGTGGAAGACGGCGATATTGAGGAACTCCGCGCACTGCTTCATCCGTGTGACGGAGAAAAGAAGTAAGTTCCGATTTCTTCGGAAAGGAGTTCTGATCCCATGATCCGTCTGATCTATACCCTTTTGCTGCTGACTGTTCTTTTTTCCCTGACTGCGGCTCTGATGCTCCTGTTCCGGAAAGCCGCAAAAGGCGGAAAAGGGCAGCTCATGCGTCTGTTATGGCTGGCGGTGCTGTTTCTGGCGGTGATCCCTCTCCGTATCGGCGTACCCATATTTCGTTTTTCCCTTGACGAAACCGTACCCGCCCCGGAGAAGGTTCTGACAGAAGCAGACAGTGCGGATTCCCGTCCGGTACCGTCTGACAGGATTTCTCCCCTCTCTGATCTTATGGAAATCAGTCTGGAGCGTGTTTCCTGGTCAGAATTTCCCGTCGCCATGATACACGCCGGTCCTGCCGTGGAACGCGGATGCGCTGTCCTGTCTGCCGCATGGCTTCTGGGTGCCGTGATCGCTTTTGCAAAAGAGCTTCTCCAATACCGACAGCTTATAAACCATCTGACGACCCATTCTGTGCCTGTATGCGGCGGTGCGCTTGATCGGGTTTTCAGCGCATGCAGAGAAACACTGCATCTGAAACGTCCCGTCCGGCTGCGCCTTGTTTCCCGCGTCATGCCCATAACCCCCTGCGTCTGCGGGATATTCCGTCCGACGGTCTATATCGGGGAGAACTGCATCTCCCTTGACAGTCGGGAGCTCTCCTATATCTTCACCCACGAACTATGCCATGTGAAGCGCAGAGACACGCTTTATAAGCGTTTTGCTGCGATGGTATTCTCGGTGCATTGGTTCAATCCCGTCACAAAATCCGTCCGCTTTGCTGTGGGGGAGGATATCGAGCACGCCTGCGATGCGGCGGTTTTGCAGGTATACGGTGACACCCATCTTGCAGACTATATGGAATCCATTCTCTCCGCGGCGGAGCGTATGAAGAAAAGCCTCTCCGCCTGTGCCGCTGTGGAAACCGGACTGCCTCCGGCAGCGCTTTTCATGGCGAAAGAAGCATCCCCGAATTATCTGAAAAGGAGATATCTGTATATGAAACGAACCTGTGATAATCAAAACCACCGGAAACTGACCGTTTTTTCCGCACTGATCCTTGTTCTGATCATCGCCCTGAACGCCGCCGTCATGTCCGCCTGCGGTTATGCGGCTGCCGGGAACAGCCGCGCACCGAGCTCGGCACTGCCCCCTGACGCTGACGTCGGTTACGGCTACAGCCCCATTGACAACGCCATCCACAATTATTTCCAACTTCGCGAGGACAAAGCACCGGACGAAGCGCAGCTTGCAGAGATCACCTCGATCGACGTCTATTTTTATTCCGGCTATGATCTTGTTCTTCCCATGATCGTCATAAACGGCGATTTCTGCTGCAGTACGATGCCGGGCAGGATGACCGTTGACACCTATCAGAACGTGGTATTGCCCGCCATGGAGGTACTGGACGCCAAAAGCGGCGGCGAAGCGCGCTATTCAAACAAAACAAAAGCGTTCTTTATGCTCAAGGATCCCGCAGACCCGACGCTCACGGAAGGCGACCTGACAGAACTGCTTACCATGTATCCCGAACTCGCCGAAGACGGTGCAACCTGCCTCTTTGACCCCTACGCGACCGTGCGTGAGCAGCTTTTCTTGCTGCAGTGCTTCTGTCAGAGCGGTCTGGTCTATGAGAACATGCTGACCGAAGCCGGCATCCGCGCGGAGCTTGCAAAGATCCCGGCGCTCGCCTCTGCCGCTGTGACCTTCCATGAGACGGAGGATATTCACCTGCTTGATGATCTGCTTGAAAAAGCTCTGCCGGAAGAATGATATCCGCTTCAAATCATTT
>JAKSPR010000229.1 GCA_024404655.1 Clostridia bacterium
TACGCCAAAGATTTACACTTTTTCTGTTGCAATCTTCCTTCATCCATGTTATACTGATATAAAATTCATCATGTACATACGGAGAATATGCCATGCCGAAAAACCTTGTATTCGATATCGGAAATGTCCTTGTGGACTACCGTCTGAAAGAATTCCTCGCGGCAAAGGGCTTTGACGGGATGATGATCAAACGCATCCTGAAAGCCTCCATCATGAGCCCCTACTGGGAACAGTTTGAGCGCTGTGAGCTGACCGAAGAAGAAGCGTTCCGTGCCTTTGCTACCCTCGACCCCGAAATCGACACCGAGCTGCGCACCGCTTTTTCCAACGTCCACGGCATGCTGACCATAAGAGACTTCGCCGTCCCCTATGTCCGTGCCCTCAAAGAGGCGGGGTATCACGTCTACTATTTCTCCAACTATTCCAAAAAGGCCTATGACGAATGTGCCGATTCCCTTGCGTTCATGGAGTATACCGACGGCGGTTATCTCTCCTGGCAGGTGAAGATGACAAAACCGAACCCCAGAATGTATGACGCCTTTTTAGCGGAATATGCGCTTGACCCGGCAGAATGTGTCTTTGTGGACGATACGCCGGAAAACGTCGAAGAGGCCGAGCGGCACGGCTTCCGCGGCATCGTGTTTTCTTCCTATGAAGATATGCTGGACAAACTCGCCGCGATGGGCATCACCGTCAAAGTATAATTTTCGAGGTAATTATGATGATGAACAGAAAGCAGAGCAGAGGTATTCTTATGACAGTCATAACAGTGATCGCATGCGCGGCGGTGCTCGCAGTTTCCGCTCTGGTCCTCACCGGATGCATCGGAAAAAAGACCTATACCGTCGGTGGGGATATCCGGAAAGATGATATCAACGAGTTCTGGTATACCTATTCATCTTCCACCAATCCCCCGGAATACCAGCGCTGGCGCTTTTACAAAGAAAACGGCAATCTGTACTTCTACCACGAAAAGCGGGAAGGTGACCACTGGCCGCTGACAGAAGAAGACATCACCGAAAACGGCACCGTCACGCTTTCCGAGGAGCAGTGGAACGCGCTCTTTGCCTGTATTGACGGCGGCAGCGTGACCAGGCGTACCGAAAGCACCGCAGCCGGCGGCGCGGGTCCGTTCCTTTATCTCTACTGGAAGAACGACGGCGCAAAGATTCAGGAATACTCTTTTGCAGATTACGGTAAGCAGAAAGAATTTGAGGCACTCTGCCAGGGACTGGAAGAGGCCGGAAACTGATATGATTCCCATCCCACCCCTCCCGGAAAACCGGGAGGGATTTTTTCTGTCATCGCTTATCTATGCGGATGTTAAAATTCTGAACCCCCGAGAATATACATCCAAAAACAGTATGAATACAGTATGAATAAGGATAGGAAGCCCCGCGAAGCATGCAAGTGCGACCGCAAAGCCCTTGCCGGTCCACCCACAGAGCCGGAATAAAATCTGAATCAAGCCGAGGGCAGAGATTCAGCCAAACAGTAACCCACCCCCAGATTGCACCGCATAGAAAAATCTTTGACAAACTCTTGACAAACTTCCGATTCTATGCTATAATAGTGTTCCAAATGGAACACATTTTCAATGTATGAGGGATAACATGTACGATATTGGCAGCCTGTTTCTGTTCCGGGGGCTCACGGACGATGAAAGAACGCAAGTCCTTTCCCGTCTTTCCGAGGTCGGGGAATTTGAAAAGGGAGACGTGATCTACGACAGCAGTCATTTCCGCCGGGCAATCGGCGTATTTCTCTGCGGACGCGGCGCGGCAGGTGACCGGAATGCAACAAAGGCCTCCTTTTCCGAGGGAGACGTTTTCGGCGCAGCTGCTCTTTACGCCGCAGGGGAAAACTATGTCAGCAGAATCACCGCCCGCAGCGCCTGCCGGGTACTGTTCATCCCGGAGGACACGCTGACTGCCGTCATGGCGGATTTTCCCGTCTGCGGCATCAATTATGTGACCTTCTTATCCGAACGCATCCGGTATCTCAATAAAAAGATCGCGCAGTATACGGAGAGCAGCGCATCCATGCGGCTGTACCGTCTGCTCTGCGACCGGGCCGATGCGGGGGGCAAAGTGGAGAACGCGAATATCTCCTCTCTTGCCGCTCTGCTCGGTATGGGACGCACCAGCGCTTACCGGGCGCTTGCGGAACTCACGGAAAACGGTTCCATTCAGAGGGACAACAAAACAATCACTATTTTAAGATGAGCGGGAGTTTCCCTGCCCCGCTCCGTTTGAAAGGAATGGTCACCCCATGAAAAGAATCCTTGCTATCCTGCTTGTCGCAGCCACGCTGTTTGCACTGGCATCCTGCGGCGCTGAAAAGCCCGCACCTGAAGAACCCGTCGGCGAAGTCAATGTCTATGTCCTGACCGGCCCCACCGGCATCGGTGCCGTCAATCTGTGGGACAAGAGCGACGCAGGCAATACCGATACCAAGTATAACTTCACCGCAGCAGGCGCGCCCGATGAGGTCGTTGCCAAGCTGTCCAACGGTGAAGCCGACATCGCAGCCGTTTCCACCAACCTCGCCGCAAAGCTCTATAAGAAGACCGAGGGCGGCATCCAGATCCTCGCTGTCAACACCATGGGCGTGCTCAGCGTGCTGACAAACGAAGGCGATCCGGTCTCCTCCATCACCGATCTCCGGGGCAGAAAGGTCGTCACCACCGGTCAGGGCTCCAACCCCGAATATATCATCAACTACCTGTTTGCACAGAACGGTCTGAACGACGGTGACGTCGCTGTCGAATTCAAGGCAGAGGGTACCGAGCTTGTTTCCGTCTGGGCATCTGAGCCTGACGCAGTCATCATCGCGCCCGCTCCCGTTTCCACTTCCATCCTCATGAAGTATGAAGGCTCCAAGAAGGCCCTCGACCTCACCGAGGAATGGACCAAGTGCTCCCCCGATTCCGCACTCATGATGGGCTGTATCGTTGCCCGCACCGAATTCATCAAGGCTCATCCCTCCGCTGTTGCCGCATTCCTCACCGAGTACGAAGCATCCATCAAGGCAACCGCTGACGACGCTGCCCACACCGGCGAACTCTGCGAAAAGTACGGCATCGTTGCCAAGGCTGCCATTGCTGCCAAGGCAATTCCCGACTGCCACATCACCTTTGTCACCGGAGACGAGATGAAGACCAAGCTGACCGGCTATCTCACCGTCCTCTTTGAAGCTGACGCATCCTCCGTCGGCGCACTCCCGGATGACGGCTTCTGGTATAAGAAATAAGTCCAGAAATTCCTTTATCCAATGAGAAATCCCTGTGCCTTTGCCGATCATTGTCAGCAAAGGCACAAAGTTTGAATAATACACGGAAAGGATGAAACGCATGAAAAATAAAAGCGACGCAAAAAAAACAAGCCGCCCCAAAAAAGCGCTGTATTCCCTGCTTTCCATCCTTTTCTGGGTACTTCTCTGGCAGTTTGCCGCATCCCTTGCCAATAAGAATCTGATTCTGAAAATTCCGCTGCCCATAGAGACCCTGAAGACCTTCATCCGTGATCTCACCCATCCGGATTTTCTCTCTGCGGTGGGAACATCGGTGCTCCACATCGTCGGTGGTTTTCTTTCGGCGGTGGTCATCGGTACGGCGGGCGGCGTCCTTGCGGGCAGCTTCCGGGTATTCCGGGTCCTGTCTTCCCCGCTTCTGCATCTTATCCGGTCGGTTCCCGTTGCGGCGTTCATCTTTATCGCATGGCTGTGGATCCCGTCCTCTGTCCTGCCGTCCTTCATTGCAGCGCTGATGGTCATCCCGATTATCTGGAGCCATGTGGATGCAGGACTGTCGACCGCCGATATCCGCTATTCCGAAATGGGACGTGTCTTCGGCATGAGCCGGAGGGATATCATCCTGAAAATCAGACTCCCGCTGATTGCACCCCATCTGCGGACGGGCTGCATCACAGGTCTCGGCATCGCGTGGAAATCCGGCGTAGCTTCGGAAGTAATATGCAATCCCACAGGCTCCGTCGGTGCGCTTCTGCAGAGAGGCAAGGCGACCATCGACTATGACGAGGTCTTCGCCGTCACGCTGGCGGTGGTGCTGCTCAGTCTTCTGCTTGAAAATCTTCTGAAATTCCTATGGAAAGAAAAATCGTAAAGGAGGCCGGAACGATGTCCGATACTGCTGTTCAGTTCCGTGATGTTTCCTTTGCTTACGGGAAGCAGAAAATCCTCGATCACTTTTCTCTGACGATCGGCAAAGGAGACCGCGTCTGTCTGTTCGGTCCCTCCGGCTGCGGAAAAACCACGATCCTACGGCTGATCTGCGGACTGGAAAAGCCGACTGCGGGAGGGCTCTTTCTGTACTCGAAAAATCTCCGCCCTGGTTTTCAGGAAGACCGGCTTCTGCCCTTTCTCACCGTTGCAGAGAATACCTCCATGTTTGCAAACGGCGCACCGATTGACGATCTCTTATCGGAACTCGGTCTCGCGGAAGCGAAAAATGAACATCCCGCAAGTCTCAGCGGCGGCATGGCGCGGCGCGCTTCCATCGCACGGGCTCTGGCCGGTGACGGCGACATCTACATTTTCGACGAACCTTTCAACGGTCTGGATGAAGCGAATCTTGAAAAAGCCGCAACGCTCATCAACGAAAAGACAGCTGGGAAAACCGTCGTCTGTGTCCTGCACAGCAGAACCGACGCAGAACGCCTCGGCTGCCAACTGATCGAGCTCGGAAAATGAAAATTCAAAAAAGATCCTGTCAGCGTCTTTGGACTGCCGACAGGATCTTTGCTTTTTTATCCAAATGACGGCAGAATACCCCCATCCTCTATAGGTGGGGGATGAATGC
>JAKSPR010000023.1 GCA_024404655.1 Clostridia bacterium
GCACGCCGATTCAATCATGTCGACAAGGGGCGCCGCCCCTTGACCCCGCAAACTTTTGGAGAGGCATGGTTCAGAATTATGAAACTGCGCAGCCGTGGGAGCGGTGCCGTTGTAATGACGGAAGGCGTCATCTGGCGGCAGCTCTTGCTTTTCATTCTGCCGATCGTCTTCGGCAGCTTTTTCCAACAACTCTACAATACCACCGACGCGGTGATTGTGGGCAATTTCGTGGGCAAAGAAGCCCTTGCCGCTGTGGGCGGCACGACGGCCTCCGTCATCAATCTTCTTGTGGGTTTCTTTCTCGGTCTGTCCTCCGGCGGCACGGTCATTATTGCCCAGTGCTACGGTGCCAAATGGGATGACGGATTACAGAAAGCCATTCACACTGCCATCTCGCTCGGTATTCTGGGCGGCGGGGTTCTGATGCTGATCGGCATGATCTTTGCGCCTGCGATTCTCTCTGCCATGGGTACGCCTTCCGACGTCTTTATCTACGCCGTACCCTACATGCGCATCTACTTTCTCGGGGTGATACCGAATCTTCTTTACAACATGGGGGCGGGTATTCTGCGTGCGCTCGGTGACTCCCGTCGGCCTCTCTGCATTCTGATTGCCTCCTGCTTTGTGAACATTGCCCTTGACATTCTCTTTGTGGCGATTCTGAAGCTGGGGTCCAGCGGTGCAGCGCTTGCGACGATCCTCTGTCAGACCTTCAGCTGTTTCGGTGTTCTCATCATGATGGTCCGTCACCAGGAAGCGTCCTGCCGTCTGCATCCCGGAAAGCTCATCTCCGGTTTTGACACGGTGATGCTGGGCAAGATCATCCGCATCGGTCTGCCAGCCGGGATTCAGTCCTCGATGTACAGCATCTCAAACGTTCTGATCCAATCGACGGTGAATTCCTTCGGCACGGATGTGGTTGCCTCCTGGACGATCTACGGCAAGCTGGAAGGCATCTTCTGGATGATCATCGGAGCCTTTGGTGTAGCTATTACGACCTTTACCGGGCAGAACTTCGGTGCGCAGAAATACGACCGTATCAAGAAAGGCGTTCTGATCAGCTGGCTGATGAGTGCTGTTGTGACGATTACGCTCTCCGTCTTTTTCATCACCTGCGGAAAATACGTCTTTGTCCTTTTCAACGACGACCCGGAAGTCCTCCGTCTGTGCGCCGGGCATCTGCGTGTGATTCCGCCTTTGCTGATCACCTACACGGCGATTGAGATCATCAGCGGTGCGGTACGGGGGGCGGGCGATTCCATCCGTCCGATGATTATCACCCTTGTTGGTGTCTGTGCCCTGCGAGTGGTCTGGATTCTTCTGGTGGTTCCCCATTTCCGTTCCATGGTGACGGTGGCCCTCAGCTATCCTCTGACCTGGACTGTGACCTCCATTGTCTTCCTCATCTATTATTTACAGGGCGGCTGGCTGAAGCGCTGCAGTGCGCAGCTGGAGACAAAGCCGAAAAACTGAATCTCTCAACGGAAAACGCGGGGTATCCGGCCCTGCGTTTTTCTCTGTTTTACGGCTGATTTCCATAAAACACCTGCCTTTTCCGGAAATTTCCCCATTTTTCCATAAATTATTTTGAAGAAAATCTATACAAACCCGAAATAATGTGATATAATACAATATGGATGACTTTACTTTCAGCAAAAAGGAAACAAATTGAAGACTATGAAAAACAATACATACGATAAAAAGAAATCCGGTTCCGGCAACAGAGGCTACGGTGAACATTCCTCCCGCGGTTCCTTCGGCGGTCGTGACAACCGGGGCGGCTTCCACAAAAACGGTCCGTCAAACGGTTTCCGCAGAAAGCCCGCGGAAAGACCGGCAGAGATCCGTCCGGCAGACGAGGACCTCTTTGAAGACAGCGGTCTTCTCACCGAGACCGTAACCCCCGCCGCAGTGGAAAAAGATCCGGCATTCGATGAGACCAACGGTGCCGTTGTCGGTAGAAACGCCGTCCGTGAACTTCTGAAAAGCGGACGGGACATCGACAAGATCTTCGTCCGCAAAGGCGAGCGCGAAGGCTCCATTACCATGCTTGTTGCCATGGCCATTGACAGAAAGATTCCCGTCATGGAAGTGGAAAAGCCGAAGCTGGATGCCATGGCCTGCGGACTTCCCCATCAGGGCATTGTCGCCATGGCTGCGCAGAAGGAATACTGCACGGTGGATGACATTATAAAGATCGCGGAAGACCGGGGCGAGATGCCGCTGATCATCATTGCAGACAACATCAACGACCCGAACAATCTGGGGGCGATGATCCGCTGTGCGGAAGGTGCCGGAGCTCACGGCATCATCATTCCCAAGCGTCATGCGGCCGGTGTTTCCCCCGCCGTGACGAAAGCCTCCGCCGGAGCCGTGGAGCACATGGCCATTGCCAAGGTCCCGAACCTTGCCCAGTGCATTGAAGACTTAAAGAAGCGCGGCATCTGGACCTATGCGGCAGAAGCCGGCGGCACGCCGTATTACGAGTTGGACTATCATAACCCCTGTGCGCTGATCTTCGGCTCCGAGGGTGACGGTGTATCCCAGCTTCTGAAAAACCGGAGCGATTTCATCGTCTCCATTCCCATGTATGGTAAAGTCAACTCCCTGAATGTTTCGACTGCCGCAGCCGTGATCATCAACGAAGCAAAACGCAGTCAGATGCTGGGCGGAAGCCGCAGCGGAAAATAAATCGTTAAATACTGGTATTATCCGGAAAGGAAGGATATCCACCTATGGATCGCAAACCGAACAGAGACGACAGCGCAGCTGCCTCCGCACTGCTTGCAAAGCTGAAAAAAGATCTCGATCTCAATGCGTCCGATAAACAGTCCGTGGCAGAGGAAGCCGCCGCACAGGCCGCTGTCCCCGCAAAGCGCTATACCTTCCGCGTACAGAAGAAATCCGAATATCTCGCCAAGAAGAGCATCGCGGAGAAAATCTCCGCCGCAGCGGACGACGCCGATATCACGGATGAGGACCTGGAAGCCATTCTGCGCAGCTATTTCAGCAGCCTGAAAGAGACAAAGGCCGCAGCCGCGGAGCCTGCCGACGAGCCTGCAGAAGAACCTGCGGCTGAGACGCCGGTGACAGAGGAACTTGCCGACGCGATCACAGACGATCTTCTGGAAGAAATCGCGGCACTTGCTCCGGATTCTGACAAGACGGAAGCAATCCCCGCAGCGGAAGAAATCATCGCGGAAGCAGCTGCGAAGAGTCCCCAGGCCGACACGGTTATTGTGGACCCCGCCGTACCGCTGACCGCGGAAGAAGAACCGTTCTTTGAGGAAGTTCCCGTTGAGATCCCCGTGGAGGATTCCATCGAGGTCCCCGACGAAGATATTGCCGATCTGATCGGCGAAATCCCGGACATTGATATTGAAACGCCTGCGGAAGAATCCGCGGCTGAGATTCCCGTGGAAACGGTTTCCGTGGAAACAGTTTCCGCAGAAATCTCCGTTCCGGAAACCGTCACCGAAGAAATTCCCCAGGAGAACGACGAAGACCTCGCCGACCTTCTGGCAGGACTTCCCGATGACGCCATTGAAGAAATCACCGCAGCGGAAGATATCGCCGTCGAAGAAACAATTCCCCCGGAAACAATTCCCCCGGAAACAATTTCCCCGGAAACAATTTCCGAAGAAACAGTTTCCGACGATGAAGCCCTTGCCGGTGCAGATCTGGCTGAGCTTCTCGGAGAGAATGCTGTTTCCGCAGAAGAAACGGTTCTAACCGAAACCCCGACTACCGATACAGAAGAAGCAGAACCCGCTCTCGGCGACAGCCTTGACGATCTTCTGGGTGAGATGACGCCCGGAGAGGGTGAGGGCGATGACGAAGCCCTTGCTGCAATGCTCGCCGCTGTCGCAGGTGACGAACCTGCCGGAGACGGCGCAGTCAAAGCCGATGCCGCATCCGAGGAAGCCGCCCCAGCGGCTGAAAACGCGGATACCTCCGCAGCGGATGTATCCAACGCGGAAACTGAAACGCCTGGAACTGACACATCCGCGGATCCCGGCAGCCTCGATCAGACCGACCTCGATCTGATGATCGCCTTCGGTATGGACGAGCAGCTGGAAAAGGCTGTCGGAAAAGAAGAGGCCAAGCGCTACAAACAGGCCATCGGCGAGCGCAAGGACGGACACTACAACGAAATGCACATGGGCGACCGTCCCGACACCGTTCAGAACAAGCACGCCGAGTATGTCTCCGCCGCCCAGAACAAGGAAATCTTCACCGAGTACAAGAAGCAGTACAGCTCCCTTCTGTTCCGCTTCCTCGGCGCGATCCTGTTCCTCATTCTTCTGTTCTTATTTGAAAACAACAACGCCATCGGCCTGCACATGCCCGCGCTCTTTGACCGGGAGCAGTATCCGCTGGTTTACACGCTCTTTGATCTGCAGCTGGTTCTGCTCTGCGGCTCCATGATCCGCGGCGGCATCGGCGCCGGCATCCGGGGTATCTTCCGCGGAAAGCCCATACCGGAGAGCATCACAGGATTCCTGTTCCTTCTGAGCTTTGTCTATACCGGCATCATCATGGCCCTCTGTCCGATGCACGGTTTACAGCTCTATAATTTCCCCATCGCGCTCACCGTGCTGTTCGCCCTCTGTTATGAATACATGAATCTCCGCCGGGAGATCATGAGCTTCAAGATCGTCTCCTCCAAGAAGCTGAAATACGCCGTGGATGCGATCAAGCCCCAGGACGGCGACGCCGAGCGTCAGATGTTCGCGGAATACATCTCCGACGATCCCTCCATGTTCCGTATCAAGCGCACCGCCTTTGTGGAAGGCTTCTTCCAGAGAACGGAGACCTACCCCCGCACCCAGCGCATCCTGCGCACCATCATTCCGGCGGTCTTCCTTCTGACCCTCGCCTTCTTTGCGGCAGAATTCATGCTGACCGGCAGTGTCTATTCCGCCCTCACCGTTGCTTATATCACCATGCTGCTGACGCTGCCCTCCGGCGCGTTCATCGCATTCAGCTATCCCATGTACCGCGCATCCTCCTATGCTTATGAGAAGGACAGCGCCATGATCGGCGAAGCAAGCCTCGGCGAGTATGCGGATGCTTCCGTTGTCTCCTTTGACGATAAGGAAGTTTTCCCGGCCCACGGCGTGCGGGTCCGCAACGTCAAGATCTACGGCAATAACCGTATCGACCATGTGATCTATGCGGCAGCCAGCGTCTTCCATGTCATCGGCGGTCCTCTTGCCGATGTCTTTGAGACCGCGACCGGTGAGCTCGGCTATGCGGAGAACGTCAAGCTGAGCCGCATTGATCCCGACGGTATCGAAGCCCGTGTGGACGGCGGAGCTGTTCTCGTCGGTAAGGCGTCCTTCATGGAGCGCTACGGCTACGGTGTTTCTGTCAGCGAAAGCGAAAAGACCATGGAGGAAACCGGCGACGCTTCCATCCTGTATATCGCTTATGACAATGCCATCACCGCAAAGCTGTATATCCAGTACTCCGTCGACCCCGAATTTGAGACGGTGCTCAAGCAGCTTTACCGTCAGGGCGTCTGCGTCGGCATCAAGACCAGCGACCCGAACATCGACGATCATCTGCTCTCCTGCAAGATCAAGATGTCCAAGTACCCCGTCAAGATCATCAAGTGCGCAGAGCCGAAGGAAACGGCGATCATCGTGGACAGAATGTCTTCCGGCATCGTCTCCAAGGCAAACGCAAAGACCCTGCTCCAGACCCTCGCCATGTGCGACCGCGTCCTGAGCGCATCCCGCACCAATAACGTCATCAGCGTGGTCTCCATCCTCCTCGGTATGGCCGCGATGGCATTTTTCGTGGTGTCCGGTATCTCCCTGACCGCCGCTCCTTTCTGGATCGCCCTCTATCAGCTCTTCTGGATCGTCCCGGTCATTGTGGTTTCAAGATATCATATCTGATATATCAAAGAAAAGGTTCCCGCAGCCGCATGGCACGGGAACTTTTTGGGTTGGACAGATCCCCCAAGTAAATCCCCGCGCAGCGCGCGAAGCCTGCAAGGGCGACCGCAAAGTCCTTGCCGGTCACCCCACAAAGGCGGGTAAAAAACCAGATCAAGCCGAGGGCAGAACCTTGGCAAACATCATGACATAAATCCCCTTCAGCTTTATCATAATACTTGAAATATTCATAATTTTATGGTATCCTATAAATAGCCTGCGGGGCTGTCCCCGCATCATCCCCCCAACGGGGCAGAAAAAACCTCATAACTGATGGTATAAGTTTACAGAATGGGTAAGCGTTTCTACCAACCACCGCATGGTTGACTACCGCAGTGTAGTCAATCATTTTATTTTTTGGAGGAAAAAGCAGCATGTATGACGTATTGATTATCGGAGCAGGCCCCGGCGGTATTTTTACCGCTTATGAACTGATGGAGAAAAGACCGGACCTGAAAGTCGCGGTTCTGGAGGCAGGCCATCGGCTGGACCGCAGAAAATGTCCCATTGACGGTGAGAAAATCAAATCCTGTATCCACTGTAAATGCTGCTCGATCATGAGCGGATTCGGCGGCGCAGGCGCATTCTCCGACGGCAAATATAATATCACCAATGACTTCGGCGGTACGCTGTATGAGTATATCGGTAAGAAAACGGCAATCGAACTCATGCAGTACGTCGACGAGATCAACCTCCGCTACGGCGGCGAGGGAACCAAACTCTATTCCACGGCAGGCTCCGGCATCAAAAAGACCTGTATGCAGAACGGTCTGCATCTGCTCGATGCTTCTGTCCGCCATCTGGGCACGGATATCAACTATATCGTGCTGGAGCATCTCTATGATCACCTGAAAGATAAGGTGGAATTCTATTTCGACTGCCCTGCGGAAACGGTGGAGAAAACGGAGAACGGCTATATCGCCCACTGCGGAGAAACATCTTTTGCAGGCCGTCAGTGCGTCATTTCCGCCGGACGGAGCGGCAGTAAATGGATGGAGCAGGTCTGCCCGGCCCTTGAGATCAGGACAAATTCCACCCGCGTCGATATCGGCGTTCGCGTGGAGCTGCCCGCAGAAATTTTTGCCCCCCTCACCGATGAGCTTTATGAAAGCAAGATCGTCTACCGCACCGAAAAATATGAAGACTATGTGCGCACATTTTGTATGAATCCGAGAGGCGCAGTCGTCAATGAGAATACCAACGGCATCGTGACCGTCAACGGCCACAGCTATGAAGATCCCGCAAAGCAGACGAACAATACCAATTTTGCGCTTCTGGTTGCAAAACATTTCTCAGAGCCGTTCAAGGATTCCAATGGCTACGGCGAGAGCATTGCACGGCTCAGCAATATGCTGGGCGGCGGCGTGATCGTCCAGCGCTTCGGAGACCTCATCCGCGGCAAGCGCAGTACCGAGGAACGGATCCGGGAATCCTTCACCGTGCCCACCCTGAGCGCGGCAGCAGGCGATCTGAGCCTCGTTCTCCCCAAACGGATTCTTGACGGTATCATCGAGATGATCTATGCGCTGGATAAGGTCGCTCCCGGTACCGCCAATGATGACACGCTCCTTTACGGTGTGGAGGTCAAATTCTATAATATGGAGGTCGAGGTGGATAAGAACCTCATGACCTGCTATGAGGGACTTTATGTCATCGGCGACGGCAGCGGCATCACACACTCCCTGTCCCATGCCTCCGCAAGCGGCGTCCACGTCGCAAGACAGATCGCTGAAAAAATGTAAAACGAAAGACCGCCGACAAAAAATGTCAGCGGTCTTCTCATTGAAGGATGATAGTTTTTATAAAATAATCGGTGCTTTGTAGTCGATATCAGCGCCGCAGGCGGCGAGTATGATCCTGTGCAGACGACATTCGTATTCGAGGGTAAAGGGATTTTCCTTTTCTCTCTGGATCATGGCGGCAAAGTCTGCCATCATGGCGTCGTAACGGTCGGCGGGCTCGCTTGCGGAGTGCTCCCCATCATAGTGCCAGCCGCGGCCGGCTTCGCAGATACGCATCCGGGTAATCAGTTTTCCGCTGTCCCCGGGAATGTATTCTTCCAGCGGACGCAGCTCGGCGGAGCATTTCTGTCCGGTGACTACCAGCTGACGGCGCATGAAACCGCCGGGTTCGCAGGCAGAGGTCTTCATAAAGGACACGCCTTTCGGATAACGGAATACCGTCATGCCGATGTCCTCCCCTGTCACACCGTCAAAACCGGAGGAAACTGACAGGGGGATGATCTGCTCCGGGACCCCCTGAATCTGCACTGTCAGGTCGATGAGATGACAGCCGAGGAAGTAGAGCATGCCCCCCTGAAAATGGGAGAGCCACTGCCGCTTCTCTGCGGGATGCTCACAGTCCATGTGGGTCTCCACAGAGCAGATATCGCCGTAAACACCGCGCTTTGCATCCGAGATGACTTTTCCGATCATGGTGTTGTAACGGTACATATAGCCGAGCTGCAGAACGGAACCGTGGACTTTGACCGTCCGTGCCAGGGTCTCAAAAGCCTCCTGGGAGGCGGCTCCCGGTTTGTCCATGTGGATATCCAGTCCCCGCTCTGCCGCCATCTGCGCATATTCGGTCAGATTCCAGTCGTCCGTTTCCACGGCGACAGCATCAAGATCGGGAATTGCAAGGATTTCGTCCAGAGTGAGGCGGTTTTCCGCCCGGTACCGTGGGGAAATGCCGCGCTCCGCTTCGTCGGAGACGGGACACCAACCGACGACCTCATAGAGCTCCGGCAGTCGGGAAAGACTCTGATACGTGTCCGCTGCGTGGTCGTGTCCGATGCCGATCTGGGCAATTCTGATTCGCTTCATGGATGTGGGACCTCTCTTTCTTACAGCAGTGACCAGTCAAACTGTGTCACCATCGGGAAGTTCCGGTCGTTGATCAGCCGGTCATAGACCTCCATGCAGTCATGGGGGGAGTGAATATGTCCCGTCATGATTTTGTAGTCCAGCCGACCGCCCGCAAGGAGACGGAAGACCGCTTTGATATCGTCATTATGGGTGAAATAGCCGGGGTAGGATTCGGTCTCCGGCCGGGCACTGGTGTGCGCACCGATCAGCGTAATGCCGGGGCAATGCACTTTGCGGTAATAGTCGATGGTGAAATCGGGATCTCTGGTACAGCCCAGCAGCGCGACCCGTCCGAGCCTTGCCATACAGTCAAGGGTCTCATCCAGTCCCGCACCCTGTCCGGTCACTTCGATCGCAGTATTCACACCGCCTCCGGTCAGTTCCCGGACATGCTTTGCGAAATCCGGAGCAAAGGGGTCAAGGGCGTAGTCCGCACCTCCGGCCAGTGCATCTGTTCTGCGGGATTCCACCGGATCGACGGCGATGACGGGGCAGGCTCCCGCCGCATGGGCCAGACGCACGGCAAACTGTCCGAGCAGTCCCAGTCCCATGATCATGCAGGATTCCCCGAGTTCCAGCCGTGTCTTGCGGATGGCGGCCAGGGGGAACGTGGAGATGAAGACGGCTGCCGCCTCTTCCATGCCGACGCCATCGGGAACCTTCTCCACGCGGCCTTCGGGAACCAGATTATAATCGGTGTGGGTGCCCCAGTAGACACAGACCCGGTCGCCGACGCGGACCTTTGTCACATCGGAACCTGTTTTGCAGACAACGCCGGATGAAGAATAGCCGCAGGAGCGGGGAAACTGCACACAGGGCGCTGCCTGTCCTGCGATGCTCGGGTCCCCGGTGATGTTGGCACGCTCGGTGCCGGGGCTGACAGTGGAAAATGCGGTTTTTACCAGTACATCATGGGGACCGGGCTCACCGATCTCCTCTGTGACCAGTTCCGCACGGTTGATCTCCGGGAAAAGAATACGATGACGAAGCATAACGGATACCTCTTTCTATCATAACTGCAGAATACAAAATTTCGGAAAAATGTTTGCCGTAACCATATTATACCCTATTGACAGGAAAAAGGAAATATGCTATAGTGTAAAAAAGGAAAACAATCCTGCAAATTTTCGGAAAAGTGGGGAGGAAGGGGTCTATGGAGCACTGCAGTGTGATTGAAAAGAAGCTGTGTATGGCGGAACTGCATGCAGAGCACTCCTATTATGAGCACACACACTATTTCGATATCCGGGAAAGCGGCGCGAACACGAGCTTTGTCTATATCACAAAAGGCCGCGTGGTGTTCAGCGCTGTCGGTATGCGTCTGGAGGCCGGAGAGGGCGAGCTTGTCTTCTTCCCGGAGGGACTGCACTATCACGCCGTCTGGCAGGGAAATCCGGAGATCGAATATTACGCCCTCCATATCATTTCCAATAAATATGATGTTTCCAATAACGACCGTTATCCGCCCCAGAAGCTGGAGGTCCTTTCCCGCGCGGAGACGGGAGCGCTCTTTGCGCAGATCTATCACCTGTTTGAAACGGGGGAGCGCGTGAGCAAGGTCCGGGCAATCGGCCTTTATTACGGCTTTTATGCGGAGGCGCTGCCGTACCTTGACAGGGAAGCGCCCGTCCGGTTCAGCGAGACGCTCTTGAAAGCGCTGGACTATATCCGATGCCATGCAGACACGGATTTTCCCATGAGCCTTCTGTCTGCGGAGTTGTGCATCAGCGAAACAAAACTGTATCAGCTGTTCCGGGTGGAGCTGCATACCACCCCCATCCACTACCGCAATGAAATCCGCGTCGAAAACGGAACAACGCTGCTCAGAACCACAGATCTTTCCGTTGACGCGGTGTCCGATGCCTGCGGATTCCATTCCGCCATCTACTTCCGCGAGACCTTCAAAGACTATACCGGCATGACGCCGAGAGAATACCGGAACCTTGTGAAGAACCGGCAATAAATCATCTTTTCGGAAAGGAACGAAGGATTATGAAAAAACTGAATCCTGATAAACTGGAAACCATCATCGCAGAGACCACGAATGCCCGCCTGGCAGACGGACGGCTGGGTCATGCGGAAATCATCGTCAATCAGGACGGAGTGCGCGTATATCATCGGTATTTCGGCACAAACGGCGTAAACGGACCTGCCATTGACGGAAACTGCCTGTACCGCGCAGCCTCCATGACCAAGCCCTTTACCACTGCTGCCGTGATGCAGTGCGTTGAACGGGGCCTCATCGACCTGAAAGCGCCGATCACGGACTATCTGCCCGGCTTTGCGCGTCCCATGGTCGCCCATGCGGAGCAGGATGGAGAGGGCGCATGGAAGCTGGTCTATGATCATCCGGCCCGCAATACCATTCTTGTGTATCATCTGCTGTCCCACACCAGCGGCATCGGCTCCGATTCTCTCCTTTCCCTGCAGAAGCTGACCTGCGGCTCTCCCAAGGCGACCACCGCCTATTATGCGGAGCAGCCCATCGCCTTTGATCCCTATTCTGCCCAGAGCTACAGCCCCAGTGCAGCCTTTGACGTTGCAGCAAGAATCGTGGAGCTTGTCACGGGAGAGGATTTCGGTCCCTATGTTCTGAACCATATCTGCAAGCCTCTGGGCTTGACCGATACCACCTTTGAGCCAAGCGACGCCCAGTACGACCGGATCGTGACGATGTATAACCGTCAGGAGGACGGTCATGGCTGCGATATGCCGTCTTATCCCCGCGGATGTGTCTTTGGCGATGCTCCCGCATCGGCATGGGTCGCAGGCGCAGGACTGCTGACCTCCGGTGAGGACTACAGCAAATTCGCGGAAATGCTCTTAAACCTCGGTATGGGGGCCAACGGCACACGGATTCTGAGCGAGTGGAGTGTGCGTGAGATGCAGACGCCCTATGTCCCGGAGGCCATCATGAACTGGGATAACCGCTGGGGCCTTGGCGTGCGCGTCGTCACAAGAGCAACCTACGGCAATAAACTGCCCATCGGTGCATGGGGGTGGAGCGGTGCATACGGAACCCATTTCTGGGTCGATCCGGAAAACCGGATCACCGCGGTTTATATGAAGAACTCCGCCTATGACGGCGGCTCCGGTGCAGAATCATCGGCAGAATTTGAACGCAGCGTCATGGCTGCTCTGGAATGAGCAAACGCGGTAAACGCATCTGAATCTGAAAGGAAAGACGATCATGAACGAATCCAAAAAGAAACTATTCATCAGTGCTGACATTGAAGGTACCGCCGGAATTGATACGTGGGACGAAACCCAGCTGGGACAGGGTACCTACGCTTATTTTTCCGGGCAGATGACCCGTGAGGTTTCCTCCGCCGTGAACGGAGCAGAGGCTGCCGGCTACGTTTCCGCCGTCAAGGACGCCCACGACTCCGCACGGAATCTGCGTCTTGAAGATCTGCCGGAATCCGCTGTTGTCATCCGCGGATGGACACGCGATCTGTGGTGCATGATGGGCGGTCTGAATCTGGAACACTACGACGCTGTCGCTTTCACAGGTTATCACAGTGACGCCCTCAGCGATGGCAATCCGCTCTCCCATACCATGACGACCAGCGTGCAGGCGGTTTATCTCAACGGAAAACGCGCATCGGAGTTTACCCTGAATGCGTATATGGCAGCCATGCTGCAGATTCCGATTGTGTTCCTGTCCGGTGATGCTGCCCTTTGTGAAGCCGCAAAGGAGCTGGTTCCCGGCATCACAACGGTCGCATCCAAAACAGGACTTGGCAGCGCGGTTTCTGCACGTCATCCCGCCGTCGTCTGCCGCGAGATCCGCGAAGCAATGGAAGCAGCCCTTCAAAAGCTGGAGGATCCCGCAGAGCGTGAACGCTGCATGCTGAAAATGCCCGACAGCTTCACCCTGACTGTCGTATATAAGGACTGGAATTCCGCACACAGATATTCCTTCTACCCCGGCGCTGTCTCCGTGGACGCAAAGACCGTTTCCTATACATCGGAGAACTATGAGGATGTCATGCGGTTTATGCACTTCTGCCTCTGATTTCCTTATGCTTCAGCCCCCCGGCATATTCCCCTGTTGGGGATATGTGCCGGGGGGCATTTTTTAATGATGTATTCCGGGAAAAAACGATCACAGCGGGGAGGGTGTCCGGTCAGGGCTCAATATCCTCATACGCGGACATCATTTCCAATGTGCGGCAGCTTTCAAACATGCAGTTGAACCAGAAATTCTTTTCCGCGTTCTCGGTGTTCATCCAGTGGGTGGGAATCTGACCGTTTTCATGCTGGACACGGGTCAGCTGATCGGCGAGAGCTTTGGCTTTTGCCAGCCAGAGACTGCCGCATCCGGCGTTGTAGAGCTCAATAAAGCCCTGCAGAATACAGCTGGTGGAGGCGTCGATCGGGACATACCAGCCGTACTGTTCAAGACCGGCGGGCGTGTGCCAGAGGGAAGTGTCATAACCGTCACCGTTTGGTTCATTGGAGGCATGGGCCCACGGATAGGGACGCTTCCAGATGACGAACTGGTCTTCGACAAAGCGCATCAGCTCTTCTGCCAGCTTCATGGAGGCAGGATCGTCCCTGTGATACTTTGCAAAGTACTTCGCGAGGGAGGTGGGCGCGTAGTGGGTCAGATTCATGTAGTTGGTGGACAGGGGACTGTCTTCAAACTGACCCTCCCAGTTGTAGGTCGGGAGCTGGGTGTGCAGGACATAGCCTACAGCACCGTCCGCAAGATTTTTCCACTTCTCATTGCCCGTGCGGGTATAAAGGGCCATGAGGAACGGAACGACATGCTCAAAGGGAGATATGAAGTTCGGCGTGATGGGCTCACCGGTTTGGGTGGAGCGGACCAGTGCCCAGCTGCCGTTGGGCTCGACGGTGCGCAGATAGTATGCGGCGATTTTTTCAGCTTCCGAAAGATATTTCGCATCACCCGTGGCGGCTTCCAGCTCCACATACATGGACCCGGCAGAGGCGGGATAGATCATCATCATGGTTCCCATGTGGGCGACAGCGGCATGCCAGTTGGGGGTGATGATGCCGTATTTTTCGGGATCGGGGCAGAAGTCAAGGGTGTATGTGGGCGGCAGATCGGCAAGGGGATCATCGCCCCGGGGCGTGATGGAGATCAGATAATCGGCAGCATTGACGGCGACCTTCATGGCCTTGTCCGCATCCTCGGGGCAGAGACGTGCATAGGAGAGCATGGCATGTCCCAGCATGGAGATCATCTTGGAGGGATAGGTGTTCAGATCGTAGGAGGGATCGGGCGTGCCGTGTTCCAGCCAGTGCCGGATGAAGCTCTGCTCCATGGCATACTTGTAGGCTCTGACAGCACTTTCTCTGTAGGAGCAGACAGCGGGAGGCGTCTCGCCGGGGAAGGGGGATAAGCGGAAGAAGGTGCGCGCACCGACGAGCGCATAGTCCGTACCGTCGGGATTCAGTGCTGTGACGGTGAGGCGCACAACGCCCTCGGGCAGCTCGGCCCAGATCGGGGTCAGCAGTACACAGCAGTCGTCAGCTTCAAAGGAGTGTTTTTTGCCCAGCTCATCCACCGCGTCATAGCGATAGCGGCTGCAGCCGCGGATGGCGGTGAAATGGAAGGCGGGCACATACATGAACTCTGTGGATTCTGCGTTCCAGAAGGGATGTCCGCGTTTGACACCGTATCGGACGGTGGTTTCGGGTGAACAGCATTCGTCAAATGCCTGCTTGGCAAGCTCTTCTTTGGTCATGATAGTATGATAACCTCTTTCCCGTCGCGGTCACGGGAGCATGGAGTATGGAGCAGTTCCGCATGGTTTGTGCCGCTCCGACGGAGACAGTATAGCATAATTATGGAAAAAAGTCAAGAAAGGGAACAGAATGCCGCGTTTCCGTTCTTTCCAGCCCCCAAAAAGGAGAGGACCGGCTTTGAAAACCGGTCCTCTTTTCTGCCCTGCGTCCATGGCAGATGATTATTCTTTGTAAAACTCCATGAGTTTTTCGAATTTTTCCTTTTTTCTCGGCGGGATCACGCGGCCGTCGCACAGGGAATAGGTGTCGTATTCCCCGGTATTCAGAAAGCTGAATATTCTGAACACCTGTATACTCTCAACAAACGGCATATCAGCTTTCGCACGCCGCATCCCCTCAACGATGTAGTCAGCATATTTTTTCTCTTTTTCTATATTGTCACCGTCTTCAATGCCGTATTCGGAGAAATAACAGCCGATGTCACCGTCACCGTGGGCTTGTGCGACTGCATAAACCGCTTTGTTTAGCTCTACCCATTTGTCATCCGGGCATTTCCAGTCATCGTTTTCATCTTTTACAAGATAATAGGGATGCCAGCAGAGTTTGTCAAAGAAATCTCTTGGATTGGCAGAACCGAATTTCCCGCTCTCAATATTCCTGTATATACGCTCCAGCGACATCGTCATGCCGTCGTAGTCGGCAGTCACAGCGTCGGGATACTTCGGATCCTTGTGATCGCCTCCGATGGGAGCCATACCGGGCATAATGATCAGTTTTCCGGTGGTCACACCGCGGATTGCACGGGCGGCACGGAACATCATATCAGTACAGATATCAGCTTTTTGCATAAGGTCAAATTCTTCTCCGTCGAGCGCATTGAGAAACGGAACGTGATTGGCTTCGTTGCCTGTCTCCCACCCGTCCACTTCGTCAAATTCACGTGCGACAGTTCTCCAGCTTTCTTCAAACCAGTCAAGAACGGTACCGTATGCCATTGTCTCTCTGTGCGGCATGTGACCGCATCTGCAGACCGGCTTCCCCTCACCATCCGGGATGAACCAGTCGTGATTGTCGCCGATGATCTGCTTTACACCGCGTCTGCGCAGTTCGGCAATTACGCTGTGTATAAAATCCGCGTTTTTCCGGTTGATCCTGTCGGGAGCTTCGAGAATATACCGGAACTGGAACCACAGTCGTATACCTTTAGCACCAAGCTCCCCGATATATTCCCCGGCACTTTCCATACTGAATGTATCCGGCAAAAAGAACGGCACGAAGCCGATGGCATTGAAATACTGTCTGTTGTACATGTTATATATCCT